>PCXC01000037.1:128724-147970 GCA_002796345.1 Deltaproteobacteria bacterium CG11_big_fil_rev_8_21_14_0_20_42_23
AGCCGAAGTTGATAGTGGCAGCTTTACGCTGAACGGTTATATCACTCACAAAAATAAAGCGCTTGATGCATTGGCCATTGATCTTATAGCACATTCACTTACGTACCGCAGCAACGATAGAACCGTCCGATTGGAATTTGATGGAGATCTTCATCTTAATGGCAACATGCCAAGCCCCCTTCTTTCGGGAAACATTTCACTTTTGGATGGTCGCTATACTGAAGATTTTAATATCACCGATGTCCTCACAGAAGGAAAAAGAAGACTCGCTAAAAAAATTGAAGAAGAAGAAATTATTTTTGATCCAAAACTCGATTTAAAAATAAAAAATTCTGGCGATTTTTTCATCAAGAACAACATTGGTGACATCGGCCTAAACATTGATATAGCTGCATCTGGCACAAGACAAAAACCAAACATAAAAGGTGTAGTAAAAGTTGAAGAAGGAACCATCTATTATCTGGGCCTCAACTTTGAAATCATCAAAGGTTTTATTGAACTGAGAGCGCCTTACAATGTTCCTTATTTAGAGTTGAAAGCTCAAAAAGAAGTAAATGCCTACAACGTTAATCTTGATCTTTATGGAACAACAGACAATTTAAATTTAGACCTTTCCGCCACTTCAGCAAGTGGTCCATTGGAAAAACGTGATGTCATCTCGCTTATCGCTTATGGAATAACTGAAAGTGAGCGACAAGAGCTTGCAAGAGAAAATCAAAAACAAGGCTCTTTTTCAACTCAGATTATTGCATCACAAATTACAAGTATTATTGAACGGCCAGTTTCTCGTTTTGCTCACCTCGATATTTTTCGACTTGAAGCGGCCGACAATAAAGCACAAGGAACATCTCGAGTTTTTGTTGGTAAGCAGCTCTCGGACAGGCTCAGCATCGACTTTTCCACCGACATTAACACCGAAGATGCAGAACAAACCATCACGACAGAATACCTCATTACAGATAATCTCTTGATCAAAGGTATTCAGGGAAATAAAAATCGCTACGGACTTGTTGCAACAATTCGATTTCGTTTGCGTTAAACAACTTCTTCACTTGAGATACTATTTTTATGATAAAAAAATTTTTAACCCTTTTGTTTCTTTTTGTTTTTCTTTTTTGCAAACCATCTCTTGCAAGCAATGGTATTGATACGGTTTGTAAAATCACGCTCAATGGCCTCTCAACCATTAAAGAAGAAACCTTCTTAAGCGTGATTCCTCTCGAAGTAGGCGAAAAGTTTAGCATCCAACGCATCGATCAATCCTTGAATGCCCTCAGAAAATGGGGTGTCTTCGATACAATAGCGGTGCATTTTGAAGCTGAAAAATTTGGAATTAACGTGGTCTTTAATTTAAAAGAAGCAACCGTTGTTTCTCTTGTCGAAATCTCTGGGAATTTTCCTTACGTTCAAAACAAAATTCGAAAGTATCTCACTCTACAAGCTGGAAATATTTACACGCATGGCACAGTAGAAAAACAAAAAGAAATTATTATAAATTTCTACAAACGCCAAGGGTACATCAACACAGAAGTTGAAATTCAAGAAGAATTCGAGCCAGAAAAAAATGGAATAGCTCTCATCTTTCATATTCTAAGAGGAGAAATACTCAGATACAAAAAAATCGAAGTGGTGGGAAATACGGCTTTTCCAAAAGGCAGATTTGTTTCCCTTATTAATCCCTTGAAAGCCTATTCCGAAAGTCGTTTGAAGCAGTCCATCAGAAATCTGAACGAATTGTACAGGATGAACGGTTATCCAAGAGCAAAAGTTCAAGTGGAAGAAAAAGATATTGATTATGAACAAAATAAAATAAATCTTCTTCTCTCTGTTGAAGAAGGACCGCAGGTGAAAGTTTCCTTTAGAGGGAATGAGCGTGTGAGGTATAAAACCTTAAGAGACACCATAAGTATTTTTCAAGAAGGAAGTTTTGATGGTTTCGAAATCGAAGAAAGTGAAAAACGCATCAAAGATCTTTATGCAAAACTGGCTTATCCAAATGCAACAATAACAAGCTCGCGAAAAAAAATAAATGAACAACTCTATCACATCATCTTCACTATTGATGAAGGAACACATCAGTACATAAAAGATATCAGTTTCGAAAATGCCAATTCCATTTCAGAAGACAACCTTAAAGCTGGCATGATCAACACCGAAAGAAGTTTTGGAAATCCCGCTCCCCACTTGCCCCAATTTGAAGCCACTGATTTAAACACCGTTGAGGAAAATCTGAAAGCACTGGGATATACAGACGCGCAAGTTGAAGCGTGGAAAACAAATCATCCCAAAATGAATTTTCCCATTTCCATAACTATTCCGGTAAATCCTGGTGATCAAATTACTCTTGGCACTATTTCATTCGAAGGAAACAATTCATTTAAAGCAAAAAAACTTAAAACGATTCTTAAATATCTCGAGGAAGATGTGTTTTACGAACCAAATCTTTTGCGAGAAAAACAAAGCCTGCTCATTTTCTATGCTGACAACGGTTATCCGTATGCTGAAATTAAAGAACGTTTTTCCATCGATCCTGAAACACAAAAAGCTGCGGTTGTTTACGAAATTCACGAAGGAAAACCTGCTATCATTGGCGAAATTTTAGTTATTGGTGATTTGATCACAAGTCAAAACGCCATAAAAAAAGCGATGGGCATAAAAAGTTCCGATCCTTTTAGCTATAAAAAAATTCTTGATGCTCAGCTTAGAGTGAGACGGCTTGGGGCTTTCTCGTCGGTTGCAATTGAAACCATCGGACTGAAAGAAAAAGAAGATGTGATTCACCTGCGTGTAAAGGTTGATGAAGAACGTCCATTCTTGCTTGATATGGAAATTGCTTACACTACCGATGAAAAATATTCCGGCTCGCTTCGCTTTACCAATCTCAATGCTTTCGGCTGGGCCAAACGAAACACGCTCACCTTCACCACCGGTCAAGAAGTGTCGCGCGCAGAGTTAGGCTGGATTGACTCAAGCTTTTTGGGATCCAGTTTCGAGTTTAATGCAAACAGTTGGGTTCAATATAAAAAGGAACCTACTTTCAATTATATTCAACTTGGCGGCTCAAGCGGATTTTTCCGACGTTTCCGCCGACTCGGTTTGCTGTTCAAACTTGAAATTGATCGCAATTATTTTGTAGAAGGAAGCAGCGCAGCAGCCGATGCTCAAAGCTTAAGAAACAACACCATTACCAAAACTTCTGTATCAGAAAGTTACGATACGCGAGATTCCTTTTCGGATCCAAGAAGAGGTTTTTTTCTTTTGCACAACACCGATCTCTTCAACGAAATCAAAGGCAATCAAGCCAACTTTATAGAACTTTCTCTTTCGGCAGAATATAATTTTTCTCCCTTTTCATGGATCACCTTTAATTCAGTGGTGAGGGGAAATCGCATCTACACTTTCGGTTTTAATGTATCGGTTCCAACCAATGAACTTCTCTTTTTAGGTGGAGATAATACCATTCGCGGTTTTTCGGAAGATACTATTGGCCCGGTTGATGCCAACGGACAAGCTGTTGGAGGCCGAGTTCGCTGGATCTTCAATGAAGAAGCTCGCATCAGACTGGGAAGCAGTCTCCAAACCGCTGTCTTTTACGATGCCGGTGACCTCGCCAATGATTTTGGCTCACTCACAACCAGCAGCGCAAGGCATTCGTTTGGATTTGGACTAAGATACATCACACCGGTAGGCCCCATCAGAGCTGACTATGCTTGGAAGCTTGATCCCAAACCCGGCGAAGACAAAAACCGATTTCACTTCACCTTCGGCTATGTCTTTTAAGCCGTGATCCTCATTTTGAGAAGTGTCATTCCCGCGCAGGCGAGGATAACAAAAAAAATGTAAATCACTGTCATCCTCTGGCTTGACCAGGGGATCCATAATTCTCTGTCATTGCGAAGGAGCGTAGCGACTGTGGCAATCTCCTCGTTCAATTGTTAGAGGAGATCCTTCGTTACACTCAGGATGACAGCAAAGTGTTTTAATCCCTGGATCCCCGCGTACGCGAGGATGACAAAACATAAATTCATATATTTATAACGGATTGAGGACACGCCCTAAGCTTCAAGCACTCGTTCTAAAGATGGAAACTCTTCAAAGCGATGGCCATCAAATTTGTGCGCAGGTTTTATTCCAAGCTGACCCATGATGTAGGTGAAAATATCCGCAGTTCTTAAAGAATGTGCATTTGGACATTCGTTCATAAACAAAGGTACCAAAAGGTGTTCAGCTTCAAGACCACCATAAATTCTTTTTGAGTTATCTTCTGCAACAAGTGAAATGCCTTTTTGTGCCGTGATGACTAAATCCCCAGTTCGCTTTGAACGGAAAAGTTGCAGCAGTTGCATAATGGCATCTGGATACTCACTCTTCACCGTTTGCAGCAAAGCTTCTCTAGAATTGAGATTACTCGAAATGTGTTTGTACGAAAAGGGATCGCCACGTTTTGGCAAATACACAATTCTGCCATCAACATCTTCGGCAATGCGCGCCCGCCCGCGTTTGCTGGCCACACAAATTCCGCCCTCACTACTTCTGGCAGCAATGATATCAAGTTCATTGCGTTCCAGAAGTGCGCCAATCAAGCCACTTTGCTCGATGTCTTCAAAAAAAGTATTTTGTTGCCATGTATGCTCTCCCCGGAAATACACGTGCGCCATGGCTTGCCCAGAAGGCATCACAATGGCGTCCGATTCAAGCCATGATCTGTGCTTGATGGGCCAAGAAATGGTTTTGAGACGCGCGTTCAAAAAAGAAACAAGATCAAACGACTGTTTCTTTTCACTGGATCCATATAAGCCCGACAACATCAACAAGCTGTCATCCTTCATATTATTTTTTTGCAGAATTTCAACGGCCCTTCCAAAGACTTCATCAAATTCTTGATACGCAACGGCGCGAGCGTCTTCACCATCTTTTTGCAATGGCTTCAAATACGATGGCACCATAAACAAAATGAAATCGCTTTCTTTCAACAAGGCTTTTTCAAACCACTGAAAACTTGTTTCCAGTAAGGCTTCGCGAGATTTTTCAGATGTGGCTTCGTGATATTCTTTCCAATGTTTGAAAAAAGCAGGATCACGAACAAGTCCGCATCCTCTATTCAGCGAACCAAAAATATTTACGGCCTGTTTCGAATATTCGTAAATGGTGCGAACATGTTCGCTTAAATCATAATCAAGCGCGTAAGCACCAAAGCCTTGGTAATCGCGGAAACGGTTGAGGGTTAACACTTTGTGATCAGGAACCGCTCTGTCAAACCAGCGCTCACCAGGAATGTCACACGTTCCGGAAAAATTTCCCGTAACAAACGGAGGAAGCGCTGTAGCAGCCGTTGCAGGAAAGTTAGAAACAACCGGCAGTTCTCCGCCTGGAAAGAGAAGATGTTGTTGAATATGCGGAAGTTTGCCTTGAGAAAGCAACGTGTGGACAAGCTTTGAACTCAACTCTTCAGTAAGAAAAAGCACTACTCGTTTATGCTGCTGTTCTTTTTTTTCATATCCGTAGCGCGCTTTTTGCCACAGCTCTTCTCGGCCTTTTGCCGTTCCAAGTTTTGCAAAAATTTGAGGCAAACTTTCTTCTTCTTTTTTCTTATCTTCAGAATCAAGCGAGTTCATAATGGAAATCATGCGATAAACTGCAGTTGCATTTGTCATCACTCCCATTAACACCATGGAGCCCATAACTAAAACAGGAGGCGGCGTTGGCCAAAACTTCATCAGCAGCAAAGACGCGAAAGGAGTGAGAATGGCGCCAACGCCCATGTACACTACGCGTTCCGGGCGTTGCATCGATCCTTTTTTGCAGTCGATACCAACGGCTTGGCCTCTTGCTCTGGTATAACTCACCATCATGGAACCGATGAGAGCTAAGATACAAAAAAAGAAAACCCACGATTCGCGGAAGTAATATGAAATGCCAAGAAAGCAAATGCCTTCACCAAAACGATCAATCGTGGAATCGAAAAATGCGCCAGAGCGGCTCATTTGGTTGGTAAGCCTTGCCACTTGCCCATCGAAGAAATCGAAAGTTGCACCAAACACCATAATCCAACCCGCATAACCAAAATTTCCCACAGCAAAAAAGCCGGCCGCAACGCACGAAAAAAGAAAACCCGTGAACGAAAGCATGTTGGGACTAATTCCCAATCGCACAAAAAAAGCTGCAATGGGTCGGTTCAGCCACAACCACCACTCTTTAAAAAACGTAGAAAGAAAAACTGATTTCGAACGTTTGGCCGCGTCTTCAGAACCATGCGATTTCGCACCACCGGTAAAGCGATAATAAAAAATGCTAGCAAACATTAAAATATTAATGACAACAACCGGCCCAAAAGTAATCCAAAGTGATTCCACTGCAAGCATATGAGCTCCTTTTCTGAGGGTCTGTTTTTATGTGAGTTCTTTCTAAAGTCAAGAAGCATTGAAATATAAACCAACTTCATTATATTCAGGAGATAAAACACAAAAAAAACCCCGAAGGGAAATCCCTCCGGGGTTTTCTGAATGTATCGGTTAAACCTCTTTAAATTAGAAGTTGTATCCGAACGCAAGAGCAGCACCGTAGTCGTAAGACTTAACGTTGGCACCAGCACCTGTTTTAATCCAGTCGAAATGACCTTCAAGCATAACTTTAGCGTTATCAGCTAGAGCGTAGCTACCAGCAAGAGCGAACTCATTGCTGTATCCTTCCCAGCCACCCCAAGCAGGAACCTGAGCACCAAGAAGAAGTATAGTGTCGTAGTTCTTAGTGAACGCATACTTGAAAGTACCATCCCAAACGTCGCTGAATTGGTAGGTCAAGTTAACAAGACCAGCCAAAGTTTCAGCGTTTATTCCAGCAGCGTTGACTTTGTTATCACGACGGAAAAGAACTTCTCCACCGAACGCGAAAGACTCAGTCAACCACCAGTTCCAATCCAAGTCACCTAGGAAAGATGGATCTTTCACTTTAGCTTGCTCGTACCCGTAAGCACCAGACACGCCGAAAGTAGATTCCATACCTTCGTCACCCCAGTTGAAACCAAGACGCATACCAGTAGATGGAAGCGTATCGTTTACTGGATTAGCAACGTCAGTTGTCATGTTGTTTGCAAACCACCAATGCAAATCTACCATGTCAGTGAAGGCATAGTAAAGTTTAGCACCAGTAAGGTTTGTAGGACGAAGACCAGTTCTCAAGATTTGAGATTGAGAAATAGTGCTGTTTGCAATAACGTCAACAGACTCAAAGCCGATTGGCGCATTGAAACGTCCCAACATGAACTCAACACCGTTTCCAACTGGAATGTTTGCAGTTGCATAAGCTTGCTCTAAAGCAACAGCAGATACACCAGCTGCACTACGAAGAAAATCGATGTCAGAACGGAAAGCAATGTTCTCACCGAAAGACTTCATAAGGTCTAACTCAACTGAATCAACGAAGAAGTTGAATTGAGTTGCTTTAGCACTTTTAGTTGGAACGTAGTTTCCAAGAACACCAAATCCAGCTTGTGGATGGCCGTTCGTTGTACCTTGTTGGAAACCAAAACCTGTTACGATACTACCAGCAGCTTCAAAACCGCCGCCAACATATTTTTCTGCAGCATTAGCATTGCTCGCAATAACGAGAGCCAATACAGCAACTAAACTAAATAATTTTTTCATGATAATTCTCTCCTTTTAACTTACACATGTGCATCCTTACATGCACATGTAACGGGCAATGATGTCGTACGTGAAATGACTTCTTCCGGAGTGGTCTTCTTTTGGAGAGTTTCACCTCCTCTCATGACCGGTTTTCCGAATGAAAATTTGTTTCTTAGTTTGTCAAAGAGATGGGCTTCACCTTGAAGCCCATCAAAAGGTGGGCGGGGTTTAACGTTTTTCATTCCCCCTGTCAAGCAAGCAAAAACTTGATCCCCCCTCAAGTAATGGGTGGGAATATAGGGATTCTTTCTAGAAGATTCAAGCAAAAAAACATAAAAAACTCAGAGAGTTGCTTCCAGATTAAATTCAGAAAATTTTCTTGCCACCAGTATGATCTCAAGAAGAGTAAAAAGGTGATAAAAAAAATAAGCGTGTGGGAAAGCCGGTTTTTTTTCTTGCTAAATCCAAAAAGTATCGTAGCTTCGCCGCATGGACTTAGAATGTGAAAATAAGCAGAAAGAGGATGCTCAAAACACCCTCAATCAGCAGAGTGAAAAAGCGCACATTCTTGTGGTGGATGACGAACCCGAAATTCACACCATGCTCGGCAAAATGTTGAAGCGAGAGGGTTTCTCGGTTGCTCATGCTTACAACGCCATGGAGGCTTATGCGCTTATCGACCAACAAAAACCTCATCTTATTGTTTTGGATATTATGATGCCGCAGATTTCTGGTATTGAAGTGTGCAATAAACTTAAAGCAGGTTCACTCACCAAAGACATTCTTATTCTCATCGTCTCTGCGCGCGATTCTCAGGCCGATCGTATTGAAGGTCTAGAGCATGGTGCAGATGAGTATGTTTCAAAACCATTTCACCTGCGAGCATTGCTTCGAAAAATCGAGCACATGCTGCAAAAGCATCTTGAGTCTCATTTTGAAAACGAAATTCGGTAGGTCACTTCACCTCAATCACCACATCCAACATCACCGAAACCTGCTCTGGTAAGCTTTCCACGGCAATACAGGTTGAAGCATAGCTAGCTTTTGGGCCAAAAATTTTTGCCACAAAATCACTCACATTTGAAAGCACTTTATAGTGTTCTGTAAACGTTTCTTGTGCCACAAGATAGGCATCAACAGAAACAATCGATTTGATATCATTCAGTTCAAACTCACTTTGATATTTCACCACGGCAAGAGCTTGAAGAAACGCTGATCTGGCAGCTTTTGCAGCCTGATCAACACTCACAACTGCACCTATTTTTCCTTTGGCGAAAAGCTTTCCATCAAGGTATGGAAGCACTCCCTTAATGTGCAAATATTTTCCCATTTTTTGTGAAGCCGAAATACCACTTGGCCTTGTGTAAGGCTCGGGAAGTTCCACAAAATATTCTTCTAAAAGTGTTTCGATATTTTTCTTCTTCATACTTTCCTTTGTGAAGGTATTTTATACACAAACAGTGCAAGCAAAAGTGGCGTGCCTTTGTAAGAGCGATACAACGAAATTTCGTCTGCTGAAAAACAATTTCTCATGTGCTCATCCAAAAAAACTTCTTTGAGACCAAGAACTCGAAAGCCATATTTTCGACACAACTTGTAACAATCCTCAACTCCTCGCAAACTCATACCAACCGTGCGATAGCTCGTTTTCTCTGGTTCAGAAAATTGTGCATAAGGATGATAATCTACAATCACTGATTGTGATTTTGGTTTCAGCACGCGTGATAATTCTTTTACAGCATGCTCCATATTTCCTTTTAGTGGAGTTGCAAGCCGTGCCACAAGATAATCGATACTTTCATCAGCAAACGGCAAGGCGGAAACACGCGCCTTCACGTGGTATCCTGTCGTTTCATCTCCTTGCTTCACATTGTGAGTGCTGCCCATTTCCACAGCTACAGAAAGTTGGGCTCCGCGATGCAAAAAACTTTTGAGCAAAAGCGGCTCACCATCTGCAATTTCCAATGCTTTTTTGTGACGCAATTCGGGCAAACTTACTTTGAGAATTTCTGATTCGGCAGCTTTTACCAATTGCAAAATTTTTTGACTCGAAAACTGTTCTTTCACCGCAACCACAGGTTTGATGCCGCGTTGCCGTTTGAGGTCGGCTTTAAGCTTTATGCTTTCTTGAATCAAGCGCTCAAGCAAGCTTCCCAATTTGTAAACAGCTTTGCGCAAATAATGTTCAAACTTTGATGGCATCCGCCTCTCATACTCAAGAAAAAAAGGAAGAACAAGAAAATAGAATTTCGGAAAATTATACCCGCAAACAGCATGTGGAGAGAAAAAGAAATGAACTGGACATCTCGCTAGACTCTACGCTATAGCTGTGCACCATTTACGGAGGAACTATGAATTTCGAATTGAAAAAAGAACATCTTCACACTACTTCAGCTGATCTTGTTGTCGTTGGCTGCTTTCAGGATACAACACCTAGCATGCAAGCCGCAGACGGTGGAAAAAATCTGGATAAACTTTTTGATGCAAAACTTTCTGAGATCTTGAAGCACTCGGCTTTTGGTGGGAAATTACTCGAAACACAAACCATTTACACTCATAAAATAATACGGGCTCAAAACATTCTTGTCATTGGCCTGGGTGAAAAAGAAAAACTTTGCCTCGAATCACTTCAACTTCTGGCAGCACAAATTCAACGTGAAGCCTTAAAGCTTGGCGCAAAAACAGTTGCTCTTGTTTTGGAAGAAAAAAAGATAAAAAAGTTTTCAGCAGAAGCTCGCTTAAGCGCAATGGTTCAAGGTTTCCTCTTGGGCAGCTACAGTTTCAATCGTTACAAAACAGAACAAGAAAACAAACCTCAGCTTACCGCAATTAGTTTTTTGTGTTCGTCCACCAAAAAAAGTTTGCACACCGCAATAGATACAGCACGCGCAATTGCAGATGGCATCACGCTTACCCGAGACCTCATCAACATTCCTTCAAACGATCTCACGCCAACTCTCTTGGCTAAAGAAGCCGAAAAAGTGGCAAAGCGTCACAAGCTTTTTGTTGATATTTGGGATGAAGCAAAAATAAAAAAAGAAAAGATGACGGCGCATCTTGCGGTTTCACAAGCATCTGCCGAGAAGCCAACTTTTATTCATCTTCGCTACAAAGCAAAAAATGCAAAGGCAAGCATTGCCCTTGTGGGAAAAGGTGTCACCTTTGATACCGGCGGTATCTCGCTGAAGCCACCCAAAGGCATGTGGGAAATGAAAGGCGACATGGGCGGAGCCGGAACGGTGTTGGGTATTATGGAAGCCATCGCCCAAACAAAACCGAATGTGAATGTGGATGCCTACATTCCATCGGCGGAAAACATGCCCGGCGGAAAAGCCTTTAAACCTGGCGATATCATCCGCGCGCGCAATCAAAAAACAATTGAAATTCTTTCCACCGACGCTGAAGGCCGCTTGCTACTTGCAGATGCGCTTGATTACGCGTCTGATTTCAAACACGACTACATTATCGACTTCGCAACTCTCACTGGCGGAGCACCTATTGCCCTTGGTGAACTCTATGCGGCTCTGCTGGTAAACGATGAACAGCTTGGCAAAAAACTTTTAGCTTCTGCAAAAGCCACTGAAGAATATATGTGGAAACTTCCCCTCGAACAAAAATATTTAAAAACCATCCAGACCGGACCTGCAGATTTGATGAATGCTGGCGGTTCGCGTGCTCAAACCATCACAGCAGGTTTATTTTTGAGTCAGTTTGTAAAAGATAAAAAATGGGCACATCTTGATATCGCAGCTTGTTCAGATACCGACAAAGACAGCTTACTCTGCCCCAAAGGTGGAACGGGTGCGTTGGTACAAAGCTTTGTGCACTTCTTACATTCCTTCTCCGGGAAATGATGTTGAGCAATAGTTCAATGGGACAATAGGGCAATGGTCTTTGGTTTGTCAGGAATGACACACTCTTTGTCGTCCTGAATGAAATGAAGGACCTCCTCTGACAATTTCATATTTTTTCGAAATAATACGATAATTGTAGAGACGCATTGCAAAGCGTCTCTATGAATACTTCATCATGGAATAATAATGTTTTTCTTAGGTCTTTGACTGAAAACGTTTGAGGCCAATCATGGTGGAAGGATTTTCTCCAAGAAGAGAAACAAAAGTTGTGGGAGAGTTTTTAGAATAAGTGTCTGAAGGTTTTGAAGGCGCTGGAGATTTTTTTCCTTCACTCAGCAAGCTATCTCCACGTGGAGACAAAGGCTTGTTGATATTGAGCAGTGAGCTAAGTTTAAATCCCATAGGTCCCATTTCTCCTTCTCCCTATTCTCGGCCTACTGTACCCCAAAAGTTGCGTAATCCAAAATTTTTTCTTTAAAATGGCTAAAAAATTTAAAAAAACTGAATATTCTTAAGGCATTCCTTGTAAAAAAGCCTCAAAATGAAACGCTGTCCCAAGGTCAAAAGGACCAGCTCTAACTACATCAAGATCCAGTGATAAGATAAACTTCTCACTCGCCTTCAGAGCCTTCTTCATTGCTATCAGCTGAAAGAGGGTAAAAGTTTCTTTCAACATGCATTAACATGATAAACTCTTGATTTTTAATGATTTTTCATCAATATTCCACTGCCAATTTTCTTGACCTTTGAGTGGGAAGTCATTAGAGACAACTCACTTTATCCACCGGAGACTAAGAATGCGCGGTTTATTTATCAGTTTTGAGGGCATTGAAGGCTCGGGAAAAAGCACGCAAATTGCGCTTGTTGCTGAATACTTGAAAGAAAAAAAGAAAAACTTTGTGCTCACACGCGAGCCTGGCGGAACCAGTATTGGCAATGAAATCCGCAGCATCTTACTCAAACCCGAACACAAGAACATGCACCCCATCACCGAGCTTTTATTATACGAAGCTTCACGATGCCAGCATATTGCTGAAGTGATTGAACCAGCATTATTCGAAGGAAAAATTGTTCTCTGTGATCGTTACGCCGATGCAACAACGGCTTATCAAGGTGCAGCGCGAAAACTGAAAAGTGAAACCATTGAAAACATGCACCAAGCAGCAACCGACGGACTCATGCCGCAACTCACTTTCCTTTTTGACTTCGATGCCAAAATGGGATTGACGCGAGCACGCATCAGAAACAAGCAAGAGGCAAACGCAAACGAAGGCAGATTTGAAGACGAACAGCTTCAATTTCACGAAGCCGTACGCAGCGCTTATCTTCAGATCGCAAAAAATGAACCTGAACGCGTAAAAATTATTGATGCAAGCGGTTCTCCCGAAAAAGTTTTTGAACAAGTGAAAAAAATTCTCGATACTTTTTTCACATCGAAAAAAAAGTGAGTATCAACAATTATGTGGGAAGAAATTAAAGGCCATCAAATACAAAAGCGATTGCTGAAAAAAGCAATTGCTGAAAAGAAACTTGCTTACGCATATCTTTTTTCAGGTCACAAAGGTGTAGGGAAAACACTGATGGCCACTCAGTTTGCCACTGCTCTCTTAACTGACGAAATGCATGAAACGCAAGCTGAGAGAATTTCAAAACGCATCCAAGAGAATCAGCATCCAGATTTTTTCCAACTGGAAGCCGAAAAGGAAAGCATCAAAATTGGACAAGTGAGAAATCTCACCAGCAAATTGCAATATCATCCGCTGGAATCCACTCGAAAAGTAGTCATCATCAAACAAGCCGAACTTTTAACCGAGTCAGCCGCAAATGCTTTGCTGAAAACACTTGAAGAGCCACCGCCTCAAACGCACTTTATTCTCATCACCAATCTTCCGTACAAAGTGTTGGCAACTATTCGCTCGCGCTGTCAGCATATTCGTTTTTCTCCACTCGGAGAATCTCTTGTGAGCAAGTACTTGCAAAAGGAAAAAAATATCGAAGCTGAAACTGCTGATCAACTTGCCAAGATTTCGCAAGGCAGCATTGGCACTGCAAAAGAACTTGATCCACGTTTTATTCGCTCGGTCATCGAACGTTTTCAAGCGCTCTCTGACAAAGGAAGTGCAGCTGACATTATTGCACTGAGTGAGGAATGGGCAAGAGATGAACAGACTGGTCTCATTCTAGAACTGCTTGCCAGCTGGTATCGCGATTTGCTGTATTATCAACAAACTCAAGATGAACATGGCCTCATTTACAAAGAAGCCAAAGCAGCCCATGTCAGCAATGACTACGCAGACAAATCGCTGCACTCAATTATGGAAACAAGAAAATTGCTCCACACCACTGCAAATAAACAGTTGCTGTTCGAGCAGTTGTTGTTTACGCTTAAAGGATAGTATGGAAACTTCTTCTCAAGAACAACAAGCCAGCAAACCTGCTGAAACAAAGCATTTCGTCGGCATCCAGTTTCATTCTGCCGGTGAAATTGTGGTGTGCTCTGCAAAAGAATTTGAGTTTAAACAAGGCGAACAAGTGCTGATTCAATCTCAGCAAGGCAAAAAACTTGGCACGGTCATCAAAGCTTCTTACGACAAAGCGCCGCAACAAGAAGAAATTCCGCAAATTCTTCACGTGGCCACAAAAGAAGACATTGCACACGATAGAGCACTGAAAGAAAAAGCTTTGGAATACTTGGCAGTGTGTGAACAAAAAGTAAAAGAGCGAAAACTTCCCATGAAACTGACGCTTGCCGAAATTGTTGAAAATGGACGAAAAGCCATGTTCACTTTTTTTGCAGAAGATCGCGTTGATTTCAGAGCTTTGGTGAAAGACTTAGCCACAAGCTTGCGACTTCGCATCGAAATGAAGCAAATCGGCGCACGTGACGAAGCAAAATACAAAGGCTGCCTCGGTGCATGTGGGCAGGTAAGCACATGCTGTTCCACTTTTTTGCGAAGCTTCAAGTCTATATCTATCGGCATGGCTAAAAACCAAGGCCTCTCGCCAAATCCTGCAAAGCTTACGGGAATGTGTGGAAGATTAAAATGTTGCCTCGCTTACGAAAATGAACAGTACAAAGAAAACAGAAAAGGCCTCTTCAAAATTTCGTCTGTAGTTTCCACACCAAAAGGCAGCGGCACTATTTTTAACATTGATATTTTAAAACGAACCTACTCAGTCCGACTCGATGAAGGCGGCGAAGATATTTTTTCTGCAAACGATTGCAGCAAACTAGAAGGCGCAAAGCAAATTGCAAGAGAACGCGTGATGTCTCAGAGACAAAGTGAAGAAAAGAAAAAGGGTGAACTTCAACGCGAACGACAAGAAAAATTTGAAAAACGCATCGAAGAAAAAAAACGAAAAATAAGTTCAAAACCGTCAGCTCCTCGCAACAATCAAAAGCAAGGACCAAAAAGAAACAATAGACAAAAACCACATGCTAAAACTCCTGCGCCTCCTAAAGAAAACAAAAGCTAAGACTATGAAGAACAGCCCATACTACATCACAACGGCGATCGACTATGTGAACAGCACTCCACATATTGGAACCGCTTACGAAAAAATTGGCGCCGATATTCTTGCACGTTTTCATCGCATGCTTGGCTATGATGTTCGTTTCCAAATGGGAAATGACGAACACAGCATCAACGTCTACAAAGCGGCAAAAGAAAAAGGGCTTTCCCCAAAAGCTTATTGTGATGAAATGAGAAAAAAGTTTGAGGCAACGTGGAAAGAGCTCAACATTTCTTATGACGGCTTCATTCAAACTTCGGATGAGCATCATGAAAAAGGAGTTCAAAAACTTTTTCAAACTATTTTAGATAATGGCGATATTTATTCTTCAAAATATGAAGGCTGGTATTGCGATTCTTGCGAAGCTTATTACACTGAAAAAGATTTGGTGGATAAAAAATGTCCTCAACATAAAACCGAGGCCAGATGGATCTCGGAGGACAACTATTTTTTTGCGCTTCGTAAATATCAAAACAAACTTCAAAAGTATATTGAGAAAAATCCAGATTTTATTCAGCCTGCAAAAAGACGAAATGAAATTTTAGGTTTGCTTCGTGAAGGCCTAGAAGATGTTTCAGTTTCACGCTCTTCTTTCAATTGGGGCATAACACTTCCCAACGATCCAAAGCATATTGTGTACGTTTGGTTTGATGCGTTAATTAACTACATAACCGCAATTGGATATGGATGGGATGAAAAAAACTTTGAACATTTTTGGAAAAACAATCCCAACATTATCCACATTATTGGAAAAGACATCACTCGTTTTCATTGTGTCATCTGGCCGGCAATGCTGATGAGCGCTGGCATTAAGCTTCCTTCGCACATTTTTGGTCACGGCTTTGTTTCATTCAAAGGCGAAAAAATGAGCAAGAGCTTGGGCAATGTAGTAACACCGCTGGACATCACCAAAACCTATGGCGCCGATGCACTTCGCTATTACCTTATGCGCGAAGGCAGCTTTGGAAACGACAGCGATTTCATCTGGGAAAATTTTGTTCATCGCTACAACGGCGAACTGGCAAATGGCCTTGGCAACTTAGTCAGCCGAACGGTAGGCATGGCGACGCAATATCTAGAAGGAAAAGTAAAACTCACTTCTGATTTCGACGAAGCTGCTTCTCATTTAAAAGAATGTGCACATAAAATTTTTGGCCACTTCAAAGAAGACTTGTCGGGTGAAAAAGGTGACATCCAATTTCACAACGCCCTTCTAAGCCTTTGGGAATGCATGGCTGCGGCTGATAAGTATATCAACGATACAAAACCATGGTTACTTGCAAAAGAGAAAAACTTTGAACGCATCAACACTATTTTGGCCCACGTTCTAGAATCTTTACGCATCGTCACTCCACTGCTTTCAGTTTTTCTTCCAGATACAGCTGAAAAAATGTGGAAGCAACTTGGGTTTGCTTTCGACGGGAATCTTAAATCCGTTGACCTAGAAAAAACTTGTAAGTGGATTCTTTGGAGTAATCACGAAATAATAATTTCTCAATCAGATTCACTCTTCCCGCGCATTGAACTCGAGAAAAAACCTGAGCAAAAAGAAACACCGAAAAAATCAAACGTAAAACCGGAGAAAAAAATGGATCAAGCACAAAACGAATACATTGGCATCGAAGACTTTGCAAAAGTAGAATTAAAAATCGCTACCATCTTAGAAGCTGAAAAAATTGAAGGCGCAGACAAACTGCTCAAATTTCAAGTGGAACTTGGCGAAGAAAAACGCCAAATTGTTTCGGGCATCGCAAAACATTTTGCACCAGAAGAACTCATCGGAAAACAAGTGGTGGTTGTCACCAACCTCAAACCCGTAAAACTCCGCGGAGTAGAATCTGAAGGTATGATTTTAGCCGCCAGCAACGATGACATGCTTACCTTGGTTAGCCCGCTGGCCAGCATCAGCTCTGGCGCTAAGGTGAAGTAAGTTTTTACTTAATCGTTAAATCATCTAAATCAGGAAAGAAATCTTCTACCGGGCCAGTTTCTACTGGTTTCGGTTTTGGCTTTCTTGTGGCAGGTTTTGAAAAGCCATGGCGATACAATGGCAAGTCATCGGAGTTACTTTGTACCACTTCAATTTTGTGGTGCGATTGTTTTTCCCATTTGCTTAATCCCTTTTGCAACAACGGCTGATTCATTGACCACAGCATGTTGTGTTCACCCTCAATATTTTGCTCTGCAAAAAGTCGATACCCAACTTGAAAACTTTGAAATCCACTTTCGTCTGGACCTCCCCACACCACAAAACTTGCGGGCTCTTGAATTTGCAAGCGCACCGAAACATCAGGGTTGAAGTCAGTGCGGAGAAAACCAACAATGTTCAAATTGAGCCGCGAAACCCAAATGTGTTCTTTCAGATTTTTTAAGATCAACATGTACTCATCCAAAAAAGTCATTTGATTTAAATTTTCACGTTTAATTTGTTGAGCACCATTGTAAGTACTGATTTCAAGATTATCTGGAACCACTAAACCAAAAAAGGCGCGCAAAAAATTGAAGGTCTGCTCAAAAAACCACACATTGCTTTCTTCAGGTTTCATAGACGCAAAATTGATATTGGAATGAAATCCCCAGCTGCCAATCACTTGCTGCCTGACACTCGATTCCGCGAGCAGGTCATCCAAGTTTACTGGAATGTCGAATTGATTTTTCATGAGGCGCGAGTGTAACGAAGATTACCTTTTTGAGCAAGGACTGCTTTTGTTTGTTCTTCCCGAATAGTTGAATTGGGAATCTAGCAATTTAGTCAATTCATTGTCATTGCGATCCGCCTATGGCGGAGTGGCAATCCCCTCTTCTGGTAATTGACTGAGGAGATCACCACGTCGCTACGCTCCTCGTGATGACAGGAGAATTAAAGTCATTGGGAATAATAAAAAAAAGAGCAGCTGTTGAAGGCTGCTCTTTTGATAAAATTTTCTTTAGTTTATGAAGCTGTAGCAAGTGTAAAAATTTCTTCGATCTCAATTTCAATCGCACTTTCATCTTGCTTTTGTGAAACTGCCAACTCTTTTACAATGAGAGTTTTTGCAGTATCCAACATTTTGCGTTCGCCAAACGAAAGTTCTTTGTCAAAACGCATCAGCATTAAATCGCGCAGCACTTCGGCGATTTCGTAAATGGAACCTGTTTTAATTTTGTCCATGTACTCACGATAACGTCTGTTCCACGTTTGCTCGTTGATAGAAATATCGCGCTCACGCAAAATTTCGTACACGATGCCAATTTCACTTTTGCCCACCACTTCGCGAAGGCCAACGTTGCGAACATTGCCCACCGGAACCATAACCGTCATACCGGTGTCCATGATGCGCAAAATGTAGAACTTTTGCTTGTGCCCAGCAATTTCTCTCATCTCGATAGAGTCGACAACACCAACCCCATGAGCTGGATAAACAGCCATGTCACCTACTTTGAATTCTTTATTCAAAATTGAATCAACCATCACACTACCCTCCCTTACAAACATGAAATTTTATAAATAATTTCAAATATTTAAGTGTTTTCCATCTCTCTACTCGGCCGAGCTTATACCACAGTAAATGGCCACCGTCAACGAACTAAACAATCTAAACAACTGTTTTTTAAAATCTTTTAACTATCAAGGACTAAGCTGCCCTTGTCTTCTTTTCGCTTCACCAAAAACCATTTTCCCCGTTTCTGCTTCATTTTTTTTGCGGGAGAAACACTTGCAGCTTCCTCTTTTACTCCCCTGCTTTAGCGCTAGACTAAGTGTTGACATTACGCTCGCAGTTCTCTATCTACTCGAAATCTTTTTGAAGCACGCCCTAAAAAGCTAGTGTTATCAGCCTCAAACAGAGGACAGGTAGCTCAGTCGGTAGAGCAGAGGATTGAAAATCCTCGTGTCGGGGGTTCGATTCCCTCCCTGTCCACATTGAAACCAGTTGTTCGTTTTGAGTTTTTAGTTCAGAGTGGATGACTGGTTTTTTTCTTCTTCTTTTTGGAGGGGAACCAGGCACGAAGAACTCGTAGCTGGAAATTGGACTTTCCCTAACCCTCCTTTAACCCTTGTGAGCCTAACTTGTTCAAAAAAAATGGAGAAGCTTCCTTTCGAAAGCTCCCCCGTCTCATCTCATTTGAACCTTTGATGTCTCACAATATAGTATCGGTTGGTGTGGAAAAAAGTTGCTAAAATAATTGATTTTTTTAATCCACCCCTCAGCAAAGGCCCTCAATATGGCACTTTGCCAAAAGAGGCAAAAACAATGAAATATTCTCTTCTCTTTT
>PCXC01000038.1 GCA_002796345.1 Deltaproteobacteria bacterium CG11_big_fil_rev_8_21_14_0_20_42_23
TTACTTTGCTTATTACTTCTTTCTCAAACCTAAATAGCACACATTTTTTGCCATTATGCCCATCCTGAGTGGAACGAAGGATCTCCTCTGACAATTTTGTGTTTTGCCGCGATGACGATAATAATTGTAGAGACGTTTTGTCAAAACGTCTCTACGGTAATGGGATTAAAATTGTCAGAGGAGATTGCCACGTTTTTGTTGTACAAAAACTCGCAATGACAGAATTTGTAATTCACTTCTTCGAAGACATCAAGCGGTACATCCAAATATATAAAGGTGAAGCAACGAAGATGGAGGAATAGGTTCCCACGATTGTTCCCACTGTGAGGGCAAAGGCAAAGTCGTGCAAAGTGCCGCCACCGCGGTAGAAGAGCACAAGCACTACAAATAAAACGGTAAGGGAAGTAATGATCGTTCTTCCCAAAGTTGAATTGATGCTTGAGTTAATCACGTCTAAAACTGTTGAAGGAGAAATGTCAGCTTTGTTTTCACGAATGCGATCGAACACCACGATAGTGTCATTGACAGAATATCCAATCAACGTGAGGATGGCCGCCAAAATAGTAAGGTTGATCTCTTTTCCCATCCAAGCAAAAAGTCCAAGCGTAATGGTAACATCATGAATCAAGGCAACAACCGCGCCTGGTGCAAAGTTGAAATCGAAGCGGAAGCCAATGTAGATGAGCATGATGAGCCATGAAGTGAGAATGGTGAGCCATGCTTTTGTGCGAAGATCTTTTCCTACTTTTGGTCCAACGGTTACTTCTTGATCGAGCTGTACATTTTCTTCTCCAAATTGTTTTGCAAGAGCAGCAGTGATGGGATCGCTAATGCTGGCGTGCTCTTCCGGTAATCCAACTTTAATACTCATTCGACGTTCTTCAGGATCTCCAAAGCGAACAACGTTCATGTCTCCTAAATTTAAGTCTTTAAGAGCATCTCTGATAGCTTGTTCATTTATGGCTTCTTTGAATTGGTATTCGAGTTTGGCTCCGCCTTTAAAGTCGATACCGTAGTTGAAGCCTTTTTTCACCATGGCAAAAATGGAGAAGGCAACTAAGGCTGAAGACATGAGCAAAAAAAGTACTCTGTATTTCATAAAGTCAAAATGGAAAGTTTTCATTAGACACTCACCTTTGTAATTCGTTTTTTGATTAAGAAATAATCGTATGCCATGCGTGTGCACACGATGGCGGTATACATACTGATGACAAGACCAATAATAAGAGTGACCGCAAAGCCTTTAATGGGGCCAGTTCCAAACTGATACAACACAATTCCCGTGATGAGTGTAGTGATGTTGGCATCGGTGATGGTGCGGATTGCGTTTCCATAACCAGCATTGATAGCGGCTTTGGCGAGGTTTCCTTTTTTCAGTTCTTCTCTGATGCGCTCAAAAATAAGCACGTTCGCATCCACAGCCATACCAAGCGTGAGTACAATTCCCGCAATACCAGGAAGGGTGAGGGTGGCTTGGAAAAGCGCAAGTGCCGCCATAATAAAAAGTAAATTAATAGCGAGGGCGACGTTGGCAATTAAACCTGAGCCACGATAATAAAGCACCATGAAGACAAAGACGCACAGTGCACCAAGCAGTGTGGCTGAAACTCCCTGTTTAATGGAATCTGCTCCAAGGCTTGGACCCACAATGGTTTTGGTTGCTTCTGTAAGTGTTGCGGGAAGAGCGCCTTCATTCAAAACTAAAACAAGATCTTCGCATTGTTTTAAAATATCTCTAAAGTTGCCGCGACCCATTTCAATTTGAGCTCGGCCGCCAAGAATAGGCTCACGAATAAGTGGCGCCGAGTTTACAACTCCATCAAGCAAAATTGCTAACTGTTTTCCCACGTTGTTTTTTGTGAGATCGCCAAATTTTGTGGTGCCTTGAGCATCGAAAGTAATGCTGACAAAAGGTTCATTGTTGTTGATGTTGGTTTGAGCACTCTTCAGCATTTGACCTGTTAATGCGGCTCTGCGGGTGAGAAGGTATGGCGTTCCACCAAGCAGTTTGTGTGAAAGAGGATCATAGTTGAGGCTGAAGCTTATTTCGGTATCTTGCGGAAGTTTTTTTGCAAGCTGCTCGTTTATACTTTGCTTTGCTTCCAGTGAAAAATCATCTTCGGCAAGCTTGAGTGACTCTCGAGCTTCTTTGAGCATGGAAGCTAAGTCGGCGGCTTGCACACTTGCATCCACCAATTTGAATTCGAGCATGCCCGCGCGTTTAATCATGCCAATGGCGCGCTCGGGGTCTTTGATGCCGGGAAGTTCAACCGCAATGCGATCGTTGCCAAGGCGTTGGATGGAAGGTTCGGCTACACCGTAGCGGTCGATTCTGTTGCGCACTTTTTCAAGTGCTTGCTTGATGATGTGATCGAGCAAGTAATCGCGATGGCTCTCATCCAAAACAAAACTTAAGTGATTGTTTTCATGTTTTTGGATGGCCAAAACGTTTGCAAAGTTTTTCTGAACGATTTCACGAGTGGCTTCAATGGCGTTGGCATCGGATGCGAAGATTTCAATGCTTTGCGTTTTTACTTCTTGGCGGATTTCGCTGGTGACAACATTGTTTTTCCCAAGTTCAGCTTTGATGTCATCAACAAGCACATCAACTCTGTTTTCAATTGCTTTTGCCGTTTCCACTTCAAATTCGAGGTACAAACCGCCGCGGAGATCGAGCCCAAGGTTGATGCCTTTTTCAGGAAGCACATCATAATACCAAGGAAGCGATGTTCCAGATGCAAGTGCAGCTTCGCGTTTTTCGGACATTCCTAAAAAACTGGGCAAAACAACGTAAATTGAAATGAGAATCAGACTACACAGAAGCGCGAGCTTCCATTTCCATGCGTTTGGCATAATTCCACCTAGGTTGAAAAGTTATTTCACAATTGTTGCGATCGCTTCACGGTTGAATTTCACCTGCACTTTATCGGCAATTTCAAGCGTGATGATGTTGTCGGCAATGCCATACACCGTTGCATGCATGCCGCCGCGAGTGATGACTTTGTCACCTTTAGCAATAGCTGCGAGCAGTTCTTGATGTTGTTTTTGCTGTTTCTTTTGAGGACGGATAAGAAGAAAATAAAAAATGGCAAAAATGATTACAAGCGGTGCAAATGAAGCGAGTGCGGAACCTTGTCCGGCTGCTCCATTTTGTCCAGGTGTTGCCATGGCATGCGCTGTTGAAATGAAAAGTTCTGAAAACATAAGACACTCCTTCGTGGGTACCGGATTTTCTTGAGCAAAAAAACGAAGCGTTATGATGCTCCAGTTTTTCTTTTCTCAAGGAAATTCTTCTTGAATTCCGGGTAGTTTTCTTGCTCTAGTGTAAGGCGCGCGTGATCTATCAAATTGAGGTAGAAATGTAAATTGTGAATTGTGTTCAGCCGTGCCGAAAGAATTTCGTTGGCTTGTGCCAAGTGACGAAGATAGGCGCGGCTATAGTTTTTGCAGGTGTAACAGCTGCAGTTTTCATCAAGTGGTCTGGGGTCGTTGGCGTAGGGTGCGTTTTTGATTTTCACATCGCCAACGGAAGTAAACAGATGGCCGTTTCGCGCGTTTCGGGTTGGGAGCACGCAGTCGAACATATCAATGCCGCGATCGATGCATTCCACCAAATCTTCCGGAGTACCAACGCCCATCAAATAGCGCGGCTTGTCTTGTGGAAGAAGTGCAGTGCACACTTCGGTCATTTCATACATAAGCGGAATAGGCTCGCCAACAGAGAGCCCGCCGATGGAGTAACCGTTGAAGCCAACGGTTGAGGCATTGGCAGATTGCGCGCAAAAAGTTTCGGAAATATCTTGAATGCGCTGGATATATTCTTTGCGCAAATGAGGATGCATGCCGCCTTGAACAATGCCGTATAAAGCGTTTTGCGAAGTGCGCGCCTCCAGGCAACGCTTGGCCCAGCGCAAGCTGAGGTCCATCGATTTTTTTGCCGCGGCTTCATCGGCTGGGTAGGGAGTGCATTCGTCCAACACCATCATGATGTCAGATCCAAGTGATTCTTGAATTTCGATGGCTAACTCTGGAGAAAGAAAATGTTTTTGCCCGCCGTCGAGGTGACTTTGAAACTCAACACCTTTTTCGGTGAACGATTTTCGCAAATCGGCCAGCGAAAAAATCTGATATCCGCCGCTATCCGTGAGAATGGGCCGATCCCAGTTCATAAACTTATGCAAGCCACCAAGTTCTTCTACAAGTTTATGTCCTGGTCGAAGAAAGAGGTGATAAGTATTTGAAAGAACGATGGAAGCGCCAAGCTCTTTTAGTTCTTCGGGCAGCATAGCCTTCACGGTTCCAAGGGTGCCAACAGGCATAAACACCGGCGTCTGAATTTCACCATGCGCGGTAGTGATTTTCCCCCTTCGCCCACGGGTTCCGGCTGATGTGCTGATGAGATCGAAGCTAAACATGGGCCGTCTCATAGAATGCTTTAATCTGGCTGGCAAGTATTAAAGCCTAAACAATCAACATACAATCGCCAAAAGAGAAAAGGCGGTAGTCTTGTTTGATGGCTTCTTCGTAGCATTTGAACAGGAAGTCTTTTCCCACCAAAGCTGAGACCATCATGATGAGGGTGGATTTGGGCTGATGAAAGTTGGTGAGCAGGCCATCGATGACTTTAAATTCATAACCCGGCGTGATGAAAATATTTGTAGTCCATTGGCCATCGCGCAGTTTGTTATCTTCCCATGCAGACTCCAAAGCACGAGTAGTGGTAGTTCCCACGGCGATAATTCTGCGGCCTTCGTGTTTGGCGCGCGTGATGAGTTCTGCTGTTTCAGAAGAGATGCTGATTTTTTCGCCGTGCATTTTGTGTTCTTCAAGAGTGTCAACACGCACTGGCGCAAAGGTATCAATGCCAACGTGCAAAGTGATAGTGCATACTTCAACACCTTTTTGTTTTATTTCAGCCAGCAAGTTTTGGCTTAAGTGCAAGCCAGCAGTTGGAGCAGCGGCCGAGCCAAATTTTTCGGCAAAAGTAGTTTGATAGCGTTCGAAGTCAGCTTCAGTGTAAGCATCTTTTTCTGTGCGTTTGATGTAAGGCGGAAGAGGCGGCACTCCATGATTGTTCATGGCCAGCTTGAGGGCGTTGGATCTGAATTCTACGAGCAAGTAAATATCTTCGCGGCCTTTTGCTATAGCGGTTGCCTGCATGCCAAAGAAAAATTTCTCGCCGGGCCGAATGTTTTTTGCCTTTTTGATGAGGCAGCGCCACACATTTGCAGTGTCGCTTGGCTCAACCACAAGCAGCTCAATCTTTTCTCTTCCTCCGCGCGTTCCAAACAAGCGCACCGGCGCTACTTTGGTGTTGTTGAGCACCAACACATCACCTTCACGCAAAAAAGCAGCAAGCTCACGCACATGATGATGCGCAAAAGTTTTCTGGGCACGAGAAAGCAGCATCATCTTACTGGCATCCCGTTCGGGAAGAGGAGCCTGAGCTACAAGCTCTTCAGGATAGCTGTAATTAAAGTCATTCACCTTCATAGGCAGGCCTTGATAGTGGAAAGCGCCAAGAGTTCAAGGTGAAAGTGTCAAAAAATGCTACTTTGATGCTGAGAATAACGAAAGCCTTTTCAGCATTGCGTTGCCATAGTAAAACTTCAGGATGTCTTTGTAACTGTAACCCGCTTCTGCCATACCTTTGGCGCCCCATTGGCACATGCCTACGCCGTGGCCAAAACCTCGGCCGGCGATGATCACTTCTGTGTCGCCCATGCCGATGTTGAACCAAGTACTTCTGATTTTAGTGTAGCCAAAGATTTGCCGAAGCTTGTCGGCTTTTACCATGATGAGACCGTTGTTGGTTGAAAGCAAAAGGTGATCGACGCGAAGTGAGTCTTCGTGTGTAATGACGGAAATGTCTTGAAGTGTTTTAAAGTCAAATCCATTTCGATGGAGGTTTTGGATGAAAGTATTTTTTGGAATGTTATATTCCCACGTGATGCGTGGAGTGCGTCTGCAAAAATTATCATTGGTGAAATAAGTTGCTTTTGCATTTTTCCAAACATGATCTGCACTTTCAGTTCGCCCTCCGCAAAGTGAGTGAAAATAAGTTCTTGCGGGCGATGTCTTTGAAAACAACACTTCATTTTCAGTGGCTTCGGTTGCTTTTTTTGCTCTCGCGTCAAGTTGAGATATGCCGTTGTAGACTTGATCCATCACGGTTGCGCGCAGATCGAAGAGTTTGTTCGGCGCGTGCTTTCGCACACTTTGTATACTTGCGTAGGCATAACTTCTGGCTGCCACTGCTTGGGCTTTCAGGGCCTCTATGGGCCAACTTGGCGACATCTCGCTTCCCAAAATGCCAATCAGATAACGTTCTAGGGAAGTGGTGTTGATGAGATCAAGATGGCCATTTTCCCTTTTCGCGATCGTTAGGTTTCCGGCGTAAGTTTTTTCCTTAACCGTAAACTGTGCTTCAGGATGGGAAAGGGTAAAAGTGTTCCCGTCAATTGATTGTCCGTTGATGCCGATGCCACGTGCGTTGGAGGTGATGAAGAGTTTTTTCAGGCGCAACGTTGTCTGTGTTCCAGATTCAGCTGTGATGTGAGCGCCGCTTTTATCCACTTCAAGGCTGATGGAGGGAAGATCTTCTTGAATCAGCACACGAATGTGACTTATTTTTTTTGCTGAGCTGGCAAAGGAAAAGCCTGGAAAAACAAGTGAAATCAAGAGGATGAGGATTATTTTTTTCATGATTGGAGATAATTTTTCTTCTGAGAGCAAGTGCTCCTGTTTTTTTGAACGTATCCCTAGCAGAATTTTGACGAAAGAAAACAGCAAAAGAGGATCAGCACTTCCCCACTAGACCTCTTGCAGAACCGTCGCGAGCGGCCCAAGGACGAGGCGGGGTGGGGCCCCGAAACCGGAGCGTATAGGGAAATACGTGAGGATTTTGGGGTGCCCCAACGAAGGCATTGGGTCGCGCAGCAGGTTATGCAAGAGGTCTACTGTTTTAGACTGGACATCCCGGTAGAACCTGCATTACTCAAGGGAAAAGGAGCATTGTTGTGAATCAGAAGCCAGCGCACATTCCACATCGTCTTTCTGTGCCCGTTCGTGTTTTACTCATCACGGGAACGGCGGCGTTTGTCTTGTGGTTTTTTGGACTTTTTTTCTCGAATCAATTTGAAGCAAGTTCTTCGCAGGTGTTTGGCATTTCTCTTTCGCATTTTCTTTTTGTGCTTCAAGTTTTTTTGGTTTCTCTCACTGCAGCCATTGCGTCGTACCGATATTACGACAAGCCGCTCTCTCTTTTGCGCACCGCTGTTGATCATGCCAAAAAAGGTTCTCTTTACGAAAAAATAGAACTTCAAGGCGATGATGAATTAACCGATCTTGCCAGACAATTTAACGAAATGATGAAGCAGCTCGACACCCTCTACCGCCGGCAAGTTGAGGTGGAGAAAGATCTTGCCATTGCTGATGAAGCTTTGAAGTACAAGCGCAGTCTTGAAGAAAAAAATCTTGAAATTGAACACTCCAAAAAGAAGTTGGAATTTATTGTTAAAGACCTTTCGCTCATTCATGAGATTGGACAAAAGGTAAATTCTGTTACTGATCTTGATAAACTCTACGCTCATCTCACTTCCATCTTGAAACGCTATTTGCACATCGATGAATTCGCCATCATGGTTTACAACGATGGCAAAGAAGAAATGCAAGTGAAGGCGGCATATGGTTTTGTCAATATTAGCAAAGTGATGAAAACAACGTTTCAGCGTGGTGAAGGCATTTCAAGTTTAGCCGCTGAAATGGGAAGAAAAATTTATGTTGCCGATGTCAGCAAAGATCCACGGTTCCTGCATTACAAGTTAGAAGATGAAGGAAAAGCAGGCTCATTTCTTTCCATTCCACTTGCGTTCAAAAAAGATATTTTAGGTGTGATTAACTTTGCTCGTAGCCAAGTTCACGCCTTTAGCGCAAACGATGTGCGCATGTTGTCGCTGGTTGCAAGTCAGGTGGCACTGGCCATTATGAATGCTCGTCTTTATACGCAAACGCGAGAGCTTTCGGTAAAAGATGAACTTACCGGTGTCTACAACCGTCGTCATTTCCAGCGTATGCTGCATGTAGAATGGAAACGTGCTGTTCGTTTTCGCAGAGATCTTTCTGTGGTGATGGTAGATGTGGATCACTTCAAAGAATATAATGATAGTTTTGGTCATCTTCTTGGAGATGATGTCTTGAAAAAACTGGGAAATCTTTTTGTCAAAAATCTTCGTGAGGTAGATACCGTTGCTCGTTTTGGAGGCGAAGAATTTGTGCTCCTGCTCCCTGACACTGATAAACACGGCGCTATAGCGGTGTCTGAAAAATTGCGCCGCTTGGTTGAAAAGCAACGCTTTTTTAGCGCTGGCCAAAAAGAAACAAGAACAGTTACCATTTCTTTGGGGCTTTCGACATATCCAGATGATGTGGGTGAAATTGAAGAGTTGGTAGATTTTGCCGATATTGCCTTATATCGCTCGAAGGAACGCGGAAGAAATCAAGTAACGTGTTACGCCCCACCCACACCACGCCCAGTGAAAGAGCTGGAAGGCATGACAAAAGACGGCACCGAAAAACCAAGCATAAAAGAGCGGCGCCGTTCGATGCAATAAATGAGGACGCATCATAACTCCCCCAGCCCCTCTTAACTTAAGAGGGGAGAGTATTGTCATTCTTCAAAAATTCAATCACTTTAAGCATGTCTTCCCAAACTGGTTTTTTCATGTTTGGATTTCGAAGTAAGAAAGCGGGATGATAGGTTGGCATTACGGTGATGCCGTCCCAGTCTTGAAAGTTTCCGCGAAGGCTTCCAATTTTTTCCTCCGTCTGCAAAACGCCACGTACTGCGGTTGCGCCAAGGCATACAATAACTTTTGGGGCGATGATGTCGATTTGCTTGCGCAAAAAAGGAATGCAAGTTTGCATTTCATCATCAGCAGGTGGGCGATTGTTTGGCGGGCGGCACTTATTGATATTTGCAATGTAGACATCGCTTCGTGCATAACCCATGGCTTCAATGATCTTGGTGAGAAGTTTTCCTGCTCTTCCCACAAATGGTTCGCCTTGCATATCCTCATCTCTTCCGGGAGCTTCACCTACAAACATAAGATCGGCATTGGGATTTCCTACTCCAAACACTAAGTTTGTTCTGCCTTCGCACAGTCTGCACAGTTTGCAGTCTCCGATATTTTCACGAAGCTGCAAAAGTGCTTCGGTATTGCCTTTGAGAGCTGTTGGGTTTTCTTTCACTTTTATTTGAACGACATCTTTGGAGGAAAGAGTTTTTTTTGTTACAGGAATACTCGTTATTCCCATGAGGGTTTGGTATTGAAGTGTTTTTTCGAGTTCAGCTAAAAAGCTTTTTTTATCCATGTTTCCTCTTTAGTGTATTTTTTTTGCCACTTTTAGATAGGCATTGATTTATCGAGAGAAGCCACCATAATAGCTGACATGCTAATTGCAATCCTTCTTTTTTCAGTGTGCTTTTTTTTTCTCGATTCTCCATCAGCTTATGCGTGGGGCCCGGGGATGCATGTAGAAACCGCACTTCGCGCCCTTGAAGTTTTGCCTCTCATTGCGCCGCATCTTGCAGCACTTATTTCCAGATACCCTGATGATTTTGTGTATGGATCAACAAGCCCCGATATTATTGTGGGAAAAAAATATGCAGGCTATCATTATCATTGTCACAATTGGCGAATGGGGAAACTCATTTTGAGTGAAGCAAAAACGAAGCGTCAGCAAGCCGCGGCCTATGGCTATTTGCTGCATCTTGCCATTGATGTGGTGGCTCATAATTATTTCGTCCCTTACAAAATGGTGCGTGCATATAAAACAAAATCATTATCTCATCTTTATTGGGAAATGCGTTTTGATTTGGGTGTTGGTGATGTGGCGTGGAAGCAGATGGGAAGAATTACAGAACATCAAATAGAAGAATTTGATGCTTTGCTTGAACGAGTCTTGAAAAAAACACTTTTTTCTTTTTCAACCAATAAAACTATTTTCAACAGCATTCTTATTCTTCACAAAATAAAAGGCATGAAAGAAAGTTTAAGTTTGTATGCCAAAAAATCGAAGTGGGATTTAGAGGAAGGGAGAAGGCAACACTATCTCGAACTTTCGTGGAAAGCTGCTTTAGATTTTTTACAGCACCCTGAGGAAGCCAAGTGTTTTTCAATGGATCCCGCTGGTCTAGAACGTATCGATTATTCTTCGCGCTTGCGTGCACGTTTGAAAAAAATGATAGCGCGTGGCTTAATTCAAGAAGCTGATGCTGAAAAGCTTGTCAAAAAATATGGCGCCGCACTTTTGCATGGTTTGTATGATCCAGATGCTAAGCTGCCGGATGTGACAGATGTTCTTTAATGAGACAAAACCTTTTTTCCCATTGCACCATCGCCCCAGCGTACCACTGAACTATCTATTGCTTTTTTCACTCCACTCCATTATCAACGCGAAAATTATGCAGATTTCGGAAGCTTTATTATGTTCTCATTTTACACAGAAGTCCTTAAGCTTGGAGTTACTGACCGTCATGGCAGATGGCTTGGGAAGCCTCATGACTTTATTGTAAACGTCTCCAACGCCTATCCTTATCTTACTCATATTGTGGTGAAGAAGGGTGCTTTTCCCTCTCGTTATGCCGTTGTTCCTTGGGCAAAAGTTCAATATGGAGCAAAAGGTTTTCACCTTAGAAGCACGTATGAGGAACTTTCTTTTTCAAAAGAGTATTATTCTCCCGATCACATTACGCTGCGCACCAGTATTGTAGATCAACAAGTCGTTGATACCTTCAATCGAAAAGTGGTGCGTGTGAACGATGTGCATTTTTTAGTGCTCAACCATGAATTTCGTCTTGTTCATGTTGATGTTGGAGTGCGTGGAATTGTGCGCCGGCTAGGTTGGGAATCTTTTATTGATCGCATTGTAAAAGTTTTTTCTCCTTCTTCAAAATATCTTAACGAGCGAGGTTTTATTTCGTGGAAGTTTGTTCAACCGGTTTCCATTCAAGATGCTAGCGGTCGTATTAAGCTCAATGTGGAACAAGAAGCTCTTCAAGAAATTCCGCCATCTGATATTTCTGAAATGTTGATGGAGCTTGATGCTTACAATCGTCCTGCGATGTTGAAAATGCTTGATCTTGAGCATCAAGTGGAAATTTTAACAGAGTTGGAACTTAAGTGGCAGAAAGATTTCTTTGAAGATCTCGATATGAAAACAGCGGTGGATATTTTTGAAAATATGTCAGCTGATGATGCTACCGATTTATTTCGCGCGCTCTCAAAGCGAGGCCAGAAGCGGCTTTTATCGCACGTCTCAAAAGAAAGAGCAGAAGAGGTAGAAGAGTTGCTGGAACACGAAGATGATTCTGCTGGTGGTATTATGACAACAGAATTTATCACGCTTGGCATTCATATGACGGTTGGTGAAGCCATTGAACATATTCGCGCAAGAGAAGAAGAGGTTGAAACCATTCACTGTAGTTACATTGTGGATGAAGAGCAAAAAATTTTGGGAAGTATTTTGGTTCGCGATCTCCTCTTTGAGCCAAATGAAAAAAAAGTAGAAGACTTGATGGAAACTATTGTGCCGTCAATTCATATCGACGACTCCATTAAAGAAGTGGCGTTCACGTTTGATAAGTACAATTTTTTTGTAGCTCCTGTAGTTGATGATGAAAATATTTTGCAGGGAATTATCACCAGTGACGACGTGTTGACGCACGTAATTGAAGAAGCATACGGCGAAAAGTCTGGGATATAAGTGAAAATATGGAACTTCGTGAACGTATAAAAAAAGTAAAACCACCTGCCGTAAAAGGGCTTTGGAAGAATCTCGCCATTTTCTTCGCAGTTCTTGGACCGGGAATTATCACTTCAAATGTAGATAATGATGCTGGCGGCATTGCAACCTACTCTATTGCTGGTGCGCATTATGGCTATGGTTTTGTGTGGGCAGTTTTACCAGTTATACTTTCCCTTATTGTGATTCAAGAGATGAGTGCAAGAATGGGAGCTGTGACGGGAAAAGGGCTTGCAGACCTTATTCGCGAGCACTTTGGTTTGAAAATTACCTTTTATGTGATGCTGGCGCTGTTGGTTACAAACCTTGCAAACACCATGGCCGAATTTGCGGGAGTAGCAGCTTCACTCGATATTTTTGGAGTTTCGAAGTACATCTCTGTTCCTTCTTCAGCTTTTTTTATCTGGTGGCTGGTGGTGAAGGGAAGCTATCGTTCAGTGGAAAAAGTATTTTTAGGAGCCTGCCTTTTTTATATCACCTATGCTATTTCGGGTGTGATGGCCAATCCCGACTGGGGTGAAGTGGCGCATGCGGCTGTGCATCCACAAATTGAAATGAACTGGCCGTACTTGTATATGCTGATTGGTGTTATTGGTACCACCATTGCGCCGTGGCAGCAGTTTTATTTGCAGGCTTCCATTGTGGAAAAGGGAATTGATGTTGAGAACTATCGCCAATCCAGGTGGGATGTGTGGATTGGCTGCATTATGGCCGGAGTGGTTGTCTTCTTTATTATTATCTCTTGTGCAGCAACGCTTTATCCTGCAGGGATCCAAATTGAAAATGGTGCCGAAGCAGCGCTTGCCCTCAAGCCGCTTGCAGGAAAGTACGCCTCGTGGCTTTTTTCTTTTGGTCTTTTCAATGCCTCTCTTTTTGCGGCTTCAGTTTTGCCTTTGGCAACAGCCTATTATGTGTGTGAAGGCCTTGGCTTTGAAGCTGGCGTCAACAAAAGTTTTAGCGAGGCTCCACAATTTTATGGTTTATACACAGCAATTATTATCGTGAGCGCTGCAGTAGTGCTGGTGCCAAAGTTTCCGCTTGTCTTTATTATGGTTTTTTCGCAGGTTTTGAATGGTATTCTTCTTCCGTTCGTCCTCATCTTTATGTTGATTCTCATCAACAAGAAAAAGCTGATGGGTGAGTTTGCCAACGGTATCCTTGGCAACATAATTTCTTGGACAACCGCTCTGGGATTGATTTTGCTGACCCTCTTGATGTTCTTCTTCTTCTTTTAAAAGACAATTCGAAAGCCAACAAAAGGCTTGAAATGACTTTGCAAAATAAGCAGAGCAGTGATAGCTAAGCCACCTCTTGCACAAGGATAATTGCTTTATGAAATCGCGTACGATTTTTCTTTTTTTCATCCTCCTTTTTTCATCTTCTTTTTTACAAGCCGATGAAAATGTTCTGACGCTTTCAGAAAATATAGTTACAGAGCGAGTGCTTGAAAAAAATCTTCAGGTAAAACAAATCCAACTCAATCCCTCCATTGCTGAAGAGCAAATTACACTTTCGAAGGCAAAGTTCGATGTAACTTTAGATGTGAATGCTGCTCATTCAAGAGATGAACTTGAGCGCTCGAGTGCTTTTTTTGGAAATCGTATCGACTCAACTCTTTTCAATCTTGATCTTAAAAAAGAATTTGCAACTGGAACCACCACTTCTCTTGGCTATTCGCATACGCGCAGCAAAACATTTGGATCCACCATTATTTCTTCGACGCCTCTTTACGAAGGTGTTTTAGAGCTTCAGCTGTCGCAGTCACTTTGGAATAATGCGTGGGGAGCAAACTCAAGAAGAGTACTTGAAAGCTCGAAGCTCTCTTCTGCGTCAGTTGATTTTGCAAGCAAGCGATCAGTTCAAGAAGTTTTGCTTGGGGTTTTAGATGCGTATTGGAATTGGAATGTAAGTCAGCAGCAATGCAAAGCCAAAAAAGAATCTCTGGATCAGGCGAAACATTTTTTAAGCATTGTTCGCAAGAAAGAACATTTAGGTGCGGTTGAAGAAACTGATGTGCTTGCGATACAAGCAAATGTGCTTTTAAGAACATCTGCACTTTTAGAATCTGAAAATATACGCGATGCTTTTGAAGCAGAATTAAGAACAGCGTTAGATATAGATGATGATGTTACGCTTTTGTTCAGTGCAGAAAAAAGTGAAAAGAAAAAAATCTCCTACACGCAAGATCTTTTAGAATCAGCTTTAGCGGAGAGACCCGATTTTCAAGCTCAAAAAAAGAATGTGGAACGTTTGGGAGTAGATTTTGCTGTTGCCAAAAATAGGAGATATCCAAACCTTGAACTTGTGGGCACGCTTGCCGAAAATGATATTGATGCAAGCGTTTCAGAAAGTTTTCAAACTGATCATCCCAAGTGGTCGCTTGGTGTGAACTTCTCTTTTCCGCTGCAAAATAGAAAAGCGCGTGCACTTTACACACAATCGAAACTCCAAAAGATGCAGGCTGTGTTTGAATTAAGACGTCTCAAACTTTCTATTGATCATGAACTTCAACAACTTTCAGATGCATTGCATCGTAAAGCCCAGCAGGTGGAAAAATTGGAAGAAGCAAAACATCTCCATGCTCGAAAGCTTTGGCAAGAAACCGAAAAATATCAAATGGGAAGATCTAGTTCCGAACGCATTATCAACTTTCAAGATGATCTTATAGAAGCTGAAGATAGAGTTTTAAATATGTGGAAAGAATACAAAAATACCGAAATGAAATTTGAGCTTGCAAAAGGCACGCTTGGTTCTGCGGCCTTTCAAAAAAGCGTCCAGGAATAATTTTTTATGAAACGACTTCTTTCATTTTTTCTTTCTCGTCCACTTTTAGTAAATTTGGGAACGATTATTGTTTTGATAGCAGGATTTATGTCGCTCTCTCGCTTAAACCGAGATGTCTTTCCAAATATTAGTTTAGATAAAGTTTATGTAAGTGCCGTCTATCCTGGATCAGCGCCGGAAGAAGTTGAAAAGCTTATTACCATCCCCATAGAAAAAGAGTTAAAAGAAGTTGATGATATTCTTCAAATGACTTCGGTTTCGGTTGAAGGAAGAACTGCGATTGTTTTAGAAATTGATCCAGATACAAATGATATATCAAGAGTGGTAAATGATATTCAACGCGCGGTAGATAAAGTTCCAGATTTTCCTCAAGACCTCAAAGACAAGCCTCTTGTGACCGAGCTGAAAACAAAAGACACGCCCATTATTGAAGTTTCTCTTTCGGGAGAAATGAGTGAGCTCGATTTACAAGTGCATGCAAAGGCGCTTGAAGATCGCTTTTTAGACCTTCCTCTCGTTTCAAAGGTAGTGAGAAAGGGATGGAGAGACCGAGAATATTGGGTTGAGGTAGATCCACAGAAAGCGGCCGATTATTATATTTCATTGGGCGAAATTATTTCTTCTCTTGCAGATCACAATGTGAATGTTGCGGGTGGAAGTGTTATCGATAATCACGTTGAAGCGCTTGTGCGCACCAATGGCGAGTTTGCGGGCGTGATGGATATTAACAATATGATTCTCCGCTCCAGCATTGGTGGAGGAACGTTAAAGGTTGAAGATCTTGCCAAGGTGACAGATACCTTTGAACGAGAAGAAACTATTTCACGCACCGATGGTACTCGTGCAATTAACTTGGTTGTGATCAAAAGAGAAAAAGCAGATGCCATTGACTTGGTAAAAGAAATTCGCAGCACTGTTGCTGACTATGAATCAACACTTCAAGATTCCCAACTTAGCATTAGTCTTATTAACGATTTTTCATATTACGTAAAACGCCGGCTGAATGTGATGGTGAGCAATGGCTGGGTTGGTATGCTTTTGGTCATTGTGTGTTTGTTTGCTTTTTTATCTTCTCGTATTGCTTTTGTAACTACTATTGGAATTCCCATCGCATTTCTCACTACTTTTATTTTTATGTATTTCAATGGCATCACCATTAATCTCATTACCATGTTTGGGCTTATCATGGTGTTGGGAATGCTGGTTGATGATGCTATTATTATTGCCGAAAATGTTCATCGACACATGGAAGAGGGGAAGTCCGCTAAAGATGCGGCTTTGGTGGGAACGCTTGAAGTGTGGAAGCCTGTTTTAAGTTCTATTCTCACGACCTGTGCCGCGTTTACTCCACTTATGTTTATGGGTGGAATCATGGGGAAATTTTCTCGATACATTCCTCTCGTGGTCATTTTGGCTTTAGCAGCATCTCTTTTTGAAGCCTTCATTGTTCTTCCTTCTCACTTAGCAGAGATGGAACGTATTCCCAAAAAAACGCATCCTCGTCTTACGCATATTCGTAATTGGCTTGAGCAAAAAATTCAGACCATTACCGAAACATACCTTAAGCTTTTACATTGGGTTCTTCGAAAACGTTATCTTTTTTTAGGAATCATTTCTCTTGTTATGGTCATTACACTCTATCAAGCCTACCAACTTCGCTACATTGCTTTTCCTCAGCGTGGAGTAGAGGCTTTCTTTGTTCGTGCTGAGACGGCACCGGGGACTTCACTTGAGCGAACAGCAGAATTAATGACGCCGGTTGAAAAAATGATAGCACGATTACCAAAATCTGAAGTGGATAATTTTGTTTTACTTGTTGGCGTACATCAAGAAGATCCTAACGATCCAGAAGCTAAACGCGCCAGCAATTTGGCTCAGATTACTGTTTTTCTTAAGCCCATTGCAGATAGAAATTTAGATGCTGACCAGTTGATACAACTGCTCGAGCAAGACAAAAAAGAAGTGGCTGGCCTTGAAAAACTTTTATTCGAAAAAGTTCGAGTGGGCCCACCGGTGGGAAAACCAGTTGAGATACGTATTGAAGGGGAAGAGATGGAAACCCTTCAAGTTATTTCAGCTGAAGTACAAGAGTTTTTGAAAGGCCTAAAAGGTCTTAGTGCTCTCACCGATAGTTATGATGAGGGAAAAGAAGAAATCACCTTTAGACTTGATGAACAAAAATTAGCACAGGCAGGAATTAGCTTAAGAGATTTTGGTCAAGCTGTGAAAGCTTCTCTAGACGGCATTGTAGCAACCACCATTAAAAAGTCAGAAGAAGAAATTGATGTGCGCGTACGCTTTCCCTACGAGCGACGCTACGATTTGAATGTTTTGGAGGAAGTCACTATTCCAAATGCAGAAGGAAAATTAATTCCACTCACCAGTGTTTCACGATTCGAAAAAAAACCTGGAGTACTGAGCCTTGGACATTTCGACAGAAAAAGAGTGATTGTTGTTTCCGCCAACGTTGATGAAGAAAATGCAACTTCACTTTCAGTTATAAGCGAAGTGAAAAAAGCATTCCGAGATTTAGATCAACGGCATAAGGGCTACCACATTGCATTTGGCGGTGAGTATGAAAAAAATCTTCAAAGCTTCAAAGATTTTGGCTTTGCGCTTATTATAGCCTGCATGGTTATCTTTTTCATTTTGTGTGTTCAGTTTAAGTCGATGTTGCAGCCTTTGGTGATTATGTTTGCTATTCCTTTTGGAGTGGTTGGTGCCACGTGGGCTTTTGTTGTACACGGTGAACCAAAAAGCTTTTTTGCCATGTTGGGAGTTATTGGCTTGTCGGGTGTTGTGGTGAATGATTCCATTGTCTTTGTCGATTTTATTAATCGTATGCGTGAAGAGGGAAAAGATATTCTTACAGCAGCTTATGAAGCGGGAAGGTATCGCTTGCGCGCAGTTATTTTAACTACAGTCACAACTGTTCTTGGTCTGCTTCCGGTAGCCTATGGTTTTATGGGAAATGATCCTTTTTTAAAACCTATGGCACTAGCGTTTGGTTGGGGCTTGCTTGTAGCTACCGTTTCAACTTTACTTGTGACGCCAACCTTGTATGTGGTGATCGAAGAAATAAAATCCAAGCTTCACAAACGGTTTTTTTAAACAAAAATTGAGGAAACATGAAAAAGCATTTAAAAAATTTTATTGGAATGAGTTGCGGAGCCTTAATTTTTGGCGTTGCCTATTCATGGTTTTTGCTTCCCTTCAAAATTGCACCAGGCGGAGTTGGAGGCTTGGCGCAAATTTTTTATCATCTTTTTGGTCTTCCTGCTGGTGCGGTGATGGTGGGGTTGAATATTCCACTTTTCATCATGGCGCATTTGCTGATTGGGCGCATGTTTAGTGTAGGTTCCATTTTTGGTTTGATTATGGGAGCTCTCTTCATCGATCTTTTTTCCATTCAAAATGTCTATCGCATGGGTTTGTTTACGGATGTGCTTGAAAAATACAATGTGGGAAAAGAAATCTCTCAGTGGGCTATGACGAATGATCCCCTTTTGGCAGCAATTGCAGGTTCAATTTTGCTGGGCATTGGAGTGGGAATAATTTTTCGTTTTCGGGGCACCACGGGAGGCAGTGATATTCCCGTGATGATTATGAAAAAATATTTCAACACTTCCATTACCATGGGCTATCTCATGGTGGATGCTTTTGTTATTTTGTTGGTGGGTATTGTGTTTAGCGATCCCAATATTGTTATTTGGGGATTTTTCTCGCTCTTTATTTCGTCACATATGTGCGATTTAGCCGCGGAAGGAAGCCCCAATGTGAAGGGTGCTTTCATTGTTTCAGGTAAGCATGAACAGATTAAATTAAAAATTTTCGAACAACTCGATCGAGGTATTACCGTTTTACATGGTGAAGGTGGTTACAAAGGAGAACCGAAAAAAATTCTCTACGTTGCCATCAATAGACGTCAAATTTCACATTTGCGCGACATCGTAAAAGAAATCGACCCAGCTGCATTCGTGATTTTGCACGATGTAAACGATGTCATGGGCTACGGCTTCAAGTCTCGAGCTCTTGAGTTTTAAAATAGACCTCTTGCATAACCTACTGCGCAACCCAATGACTTCGTTTGGCTGCTCGTTACGGTTATGCAAGAGGTCCAATGTAGAGCTTATCCTAAAACAACCGAGAAGGAGTCTTGAACTTAACCGTTATCCATGGTTTAATGGCATTCCAAAGCGGAGGAGTTATGAATGAAAAAATGAACTGGGAAGGAATGGTTAAAAATTATCCTGATGAATGGGTTGCTCTTGCAGATTACGAAGAAAAAGATGCTGTTGAGATTATAGGAACGGTGATTGCGCATAATCCGAACAAAAAAGCCTTTCATGAAAAAGTCAGAGAACTGATGCCAAAATACCGGGACATAGCTGTTCGATTCACTGGTCAACTCATCAAAAATTCAGAGGTTCCACTCTTATGGCAGATTACCCATACCGATTAGATGGTGAGTTGATAATCGTTTCTGTCAAACTCCAAAGCAAACTCAATACCTATAATGGAAAATTTGTACTGGATACTGGTTCATCTGCCCTCATTATTGATCATGAAATTGCCTTTGATTTGGGTTATTCCGCAAGAGATGGAATTGGTTTTTCATCAGTTCGCTCTGTTGTCGGTAAAGAACAAGGCTATCGTCTTGTGCTCGAAAGCTTCGAGACTCTAGGTGAAAAAATGACTGCTGTAGAAGTTCGTTGCCACGACCTAAAAGAGCAAGGAGTTGAAGGATTAGTTGGCATGACTTTTTTGAAACAATTTGATTGGTGTGTGCATCCCAATCGACAGGTAATTTCAGTGAAATGAAAATGAGAGTGTGGCTCCGGCTTTAAAAGAATAACGCATGTTTTAACACGGGATTTGTGGGCGGGCTCTGTGTTTGCGGAGGATGAGTTTTTTTACCTCTTCATGCTGCAAGAACATTACGCCAATTAAAATACCAAATGCGCCAATGAGTTCTGCTCTTCCTGGCAAGTTTCCCAAAAAAAGATAGTCAAAGAGCACTGCGAAAAACGGCACCACATAGGTAACCGACACCGTTCGCACGGATCCCCATTCCTTCAAGAGATGAAAAAAGAAAATCCAAGCAAGTGCAGTGGAAAAAAAGCTTAAATACAAAAGGCTCGCCAATGTTTTTCCGTGAAGGAATAAAGAGTGAAACTGAGGCTTTCCCTCAAAGAGAAGTGTGGCACAACACATAAAAAGAAAGCTTCCAATGTGTTGATAATAAAGGCTTGAAAGCATGTGGATGTCTTTGCGCCGCGAAAGAAAAAATCGGTTCATCACTGTACCGATGCCATAGCAAATGGCCATGCCCACGATGGCCATTATTCCCAAAAGTTCGGTATTGTTCCCGGATGCGTTTAGCTGCGGAGAAAAAAGCGTGTACATTCCAACAAAGCCAATCAAAAGGCCAAACAGTTTTCGTTTTGAAAAAAGTTCATCCCCTTTGAAGAAGATCAGGCTGACAAGATAAGTCCACAGCGGAACGGTTCCGTTGAGAATACCTGCCAAGCCTGGAGAAACAAAACGTTCGCCCCAAAACAGAAGGAGAAACGGAATGCCTTGAAAGAAAAGAGAGGCTAAAAGTAATTTGAAACGAAGGTCTTTTGGAATGCTGGGCTTTTTCTTCTGAAAGCAAAAGAGTAAAGTTAAAAAAAGAAAAGACAGGCCCACCCGCAAAGTTGCAGCTAGAAAGGGTTGGACGTCGGCAATTAAAAATTTGATTGCCAAAAACGAGCCGCCCCAAAAGCAAGCAAGAAAAAGAAAGCGAAGGAAATTCATGGTAAAGTCCTGACGGGAAGTGTTTCTCTGCTTACTTCAAATGCAAAAGTGCTGTTTTTAAACGCCTCACACCTTCTACAATTTTTTCTTCTGCGCAAGCGTAGGAAAGCCGCAAATAGTTTTGGGCTCCAAAAGCATCTCCAGAAACGGTTGCAATGTGCGCTTCTTCCAAAAGATATTCGGCAAGTTCATCGCTGGTGTGTATGCTTGCTCCGGATTCAGTTTTTTTACCCAGATATGCGCCAATGCAGGGAAACACATAGAAGGCGCCTTGAGGCGTTGCGCATTCGATTTCTGGGATATCTCGAAGCAACGAAAGAATAAGATCTCTTCGTTTCGAAAAAGTTTTTCGCATCTTTTCCACTTCATCTTGCGGTCCGTTGAGGGCTTCAACGCAGGCTTCTTGCACAAACGAGGTAATGTTGCTGGACTGCTGACTCTGCAGTGAAGACACTTTGTCAATGAGGTGCTTTGGGCCGGCAGCATATCCCATTCGCCAGCCGGTCATGGCATAGGCTTTTGAAACTCCATTAATCACAATGGTGATTTCTTGTGCCGCTGTAGAAAGTGAAGCGGGAGAAACAAAAGTGAAGTTGTCATACAGAAGGTGTTCATAAATTTCATCCGAAAGGACAGCAACGTTATGCTTGATGGCCACATCCATGATGGCGCTGAGGTCTTCTTTTGTGTAAGCGGCTCCAGTTGGGTTTGAAGGACTGCACAGCACAAGCATTTTTGTTTTTGCTGTGATAGCGCGTTCAAATTCACCGGCTTGGAGTGAAAAATTATTTTCTTTTTGTGTTTCCACAATCACCGGAACACCGTCACAGAGCTTGATTTGCTCCGGATACGAAACCCAATAGGGTGCAGGAACAATAACTTCATCGCCAGGATTTAAGAGCGCCATGAACACATTGTAGAGCGCTTGCTTTGCGCCACAACTGACCACAATTTGGCTTGGGTCGTAGATGATATTGTTGTCACGTTTGAGTTTTTCGCAAATGGCAGCTCGAAGTTCTGGAATGCCAGGCGTTGGAGTGTACTTTGTGAATCCGCGCTGAAGTGAGGCGATGCACGCTTTTTTAATATTTTCGGGGGTATCAAAGTCTGGTTCGCCAGTTGAAAAACTGATCACGTCAACACCTTTAGATTTGAGTTCCTTCGCTTTTGCAGCCATGGCAAGGGTTGCAGAAGCCTCAAGTTTTTGGGCACGAGTGGAAAGCTGAAGCATACGACCTCCGGATATTATTTTCGCAATTTTTCTTTGAGGGTGTTTTCAACAAGAGGGTGAACCATTTGTTCTGCAGATCCACCAACAGTGATGATCTCCTTGATAATGCTGGAGCTTATATGAGCATATTTTCCCTCTGTCATCATAAAAAGGGTTTCCAGTTCTGGCCACAAGGTTTTGTTGGCCAGCGCCATTTGTGATTCGTATTCGTAGTCGCTCATGTTGCGAATGCCTCTTAAGACAAACGATGTTTTTTTCGACTGAGCATAATGCACAAGTAAACCTTCAAAGGAATCCACTTCAACCCTTGAATTTCCTTCGAAAATTTTTTTGAGCAAACTCAGTCTTTCGTCAACACTTAGCGTTGGCGTTTTACTCATGTTGATGGCAACGGCGATGATAATTTTGTCGAATAATTTTAGGCCTCGATTGATAATGTTGAGGTGTCCTTCTGTGGGAGGATCAAAGCTTCCGGCACAAATAGCGATGCGATTCATACGTCTTCCTCCTTTTGGGGGCAGAGGGCTAAAAAGCTGATCAGCGTTTGACCATAGCGTCGTTCGTCGGTCAAGACCAAACCCAGTTTGTCGGCTTCAATGGGCTCTTTGGGATGATGTTCGGCTACGATAATGCTTTCTTCGTGGATCAAGCTGCTTTTTGCGAGCTTTGCCAACGTGGGATTGAGAAGGTTTTTAAGGTAGGGAGGATCAACGAAAATGAGGTCGAAGCTTTTTTTCTTTTTCTCAAGTTGCGTGATGGCACTTTGAACAGAGGTAGGAATGACAAGGTTTTCCGGCTGAAGTGAACATTTTGCAATGTTTTCGGAAATGGCCTTCAGGGCCAGTTTTCCATTCTCTACAAAAGTGCAATGAGCGGCATCGCGTGACAGGGCTTCAATGCCCATGGAGCCCGAGCCGGCGAAGAGATCTAACACTTGCATGTCGCTGATATTGAACAAGATATTGAAAATAGCTTCTTTCACCTGGTCTAAAACTGGCCGAGTGGAAAATGTTTTTGGCGCAACAAGCTTTGTTTTTTTGAACCTGCCAGCAATCACTCTCATGCGCTGGCTCCTAATGAAGAAAAAAAAGAGTGCAAGGAGAAAAGAGTTTTTGAGCTTGCTTGCACTACAAGGCAAATCTTGCTAGAAGCGCCCCACTTAAATTGAGGGAGGAAAAATGAAAAAAGGAATTTTGTTGGCGTTAAGCTTTATCTGTTTGTGCAGTTCTGCATATGCGGCAAAAACTACCTACATTGTTACCAACAACAAATACAACTACGTAAAGCTGAAAGAAATTTCGGTGAAAGAAGCCGAGTTGCGGGCCATGACACATCCCAAAAAACTCGATGAGGAAGTGTTGCAAAAAGCTTTGGCCACCATTCGTCTTTCAAAGCGGCACTTGTTGGTGGAAAAAATAGTAAAGCAAGAAGTGTTTGATGAAACTGCGCTTTCTTTTTTAGTTCCCAATCTCTTGAAAGCCTTCGAGCAAGCATCTCCCACGGAAGAAGTAGTGTTTTCCCACCTTACAAAAGATCCAGATTTTATTTTTCGAAAAGATTTGCTCACGGTTGCTTCCACTTGGTTGGAAGGCGACAAGCTTCACATCAGCTTCAATAAACTGTTTGCGCGTGTGTTAGGTGATGCAGACAATCGCGGAAGCAGAAAAAAAGCGGCGGCCCAAGCCAAAGGTGTTCGTATTCAATTAGAGCTTCGTCCAGGGCAAACTCTTTCAACAGATGATAACGATGAATTAATTATCGATCTTGCCTATCAAGCAACTCCAGAAGAAATGACGGCGTGGGAAAAGGCAAATGCTGCAGAAGATGCTGAACATAAAGCCAGTGAAACTTCTTCAAGTAAAAATGAAAAACCCATAAAGTCAGATGCAGCAAGTGTTTCCGAATCATCTTCAGTGAAAGAACGTTTAAAAACGTTAGAGTCCCTCAAAAAAGAAGGGCTGATTAATGATGAAGAATACAAGAAAAAACGCGAAGAGATTTTGAAGTCGTTGTAATGTAAATATGAAAAAAAAGCGATTGGATGAAGTGTTGATAGAACGAGGGCTTGCTTCAGATAAAAAAGAAGCAAGCTTTCTTGTTATGGATAAACGCGTTTTATCTGGTGATACGGTTTTGCACAAAGCTGGTGAATTGGTTCCGGCAGATTTGCCCCTTCGTTTACGCGGTGAAAAAAAACAATATGTCAGCCGTGCTGGAAAAAAACTAGAAACCGCACTTCATCATTTTAATGTTGATGTGAGTGGACTTGTAGCCCTTGATGTGGGTGCATCTACGGGTGGCTTCACCGATTGCCTTTTGCAGCACGGCGTTGCAAAGGTATTTGCGCTTGATGTTGGCTACGGTCAACTGGATATGAAGCTACAGCACGATGAACGCGTTGTGGTGTTTGATCGCACAAACTTAAAAACGTTTTCACCCGAAGCCTTAGGCGAAAAAGTTGATCTGGTGGTGATGGATGTTTCCTTTATTTCGGCACGTTCACTCTTGCCGTATTTACCAGCATTTTTAAAACCTTCCGCTCACGTGATCATTTTAGTAAAGCCGCAGTTTGAACTTCCCGCAGAAAAAGTGGGCGATGGTGGTATTGTAAAAGATGTCAACGCTCAGCAAGAAGCAGTGCAGCTTGTGTCTGAGGCTGGTGCAACTTTAGGGTGGACTACGGTTGGGCAGGTGCCATCTGAGATTCAGGGGGCAAAGGGGAATCAGGAGCACCTGATATTCTTTTGTGCCTCTTAGGATATCTCTCTTCCAAAATCTGACATGCAGCAAGGCTAAGGGTTACTGTTCTGGCATGAAGCTTTCTCTCAGAAACGCTTATCTGATCTGCCGGAATTTCAAGAATGCTGGCAATAAGTTGGGCTAATTCTTGCGCTGCGAAGATCCGAACGCATGGAGCTCTAAGGTTTGCGATGAATGTTCCGTGTGATCCCATTGTAAGCGTTGTTTCCGCTCTCGCATAGTTGATAGCGAGAGAAATTGCTCCGTTTGTTCTGTCTTTTTGATCTAGCGTGCTTAAGAACATGTGAGCGAGCGGCAAGTGAAGTGGATGTTTTCTGCGTGTTTTGTGATCAATAGAACCTGGAAGGTCTCGTTGTGCAGCAGCCATCTCAGCGTAGTTAAGATAACGGTCAGCGCCGTGAGTTCTATGAAGTGCACTAAATAATGCTGCTGCCTTTGCCCGTAAGATACGTGATTTAAGAAGTTCTCTTATAGCTCTATAGTCTCTCTCTGAAAGATGATCTTCAAGATCCATCGCCAGAAGAATGGCAGTATTCGCCTCTTCAAACTTATTTCCAGCGGATCGAAAAAGATCTAAGGCCTTTTCATAGAGTGAATGCCTTTGGTGTTGTGTGAGAGAATCAAGAAAGTAGGCTGCTTCCCTGATAGCGCTAGCTTCTAGGTTCAGGTTGCCTGTGGTTTGTGCAAGCGCCAAAGCTTGTTGGTAGAGTTCTTGTGCTCTTTGGGCATCATGCTTCAAGTATAGCCTTGCTTCTTTTAAGCGACTTCCAACAAGTTGCTCAATAGATTTTCTTTTAAGTTCAGGTGTCTTCTTTCCTTTTGCAATTTGTCGAACAGTTCCAAGAAGGTAACCTCCATCTAAAAAAAGTTGTGCAAAGAGTTCTGGATATGCTTCCGAAGTTGTACCGTTTCTTGGCTGAGCATATGCTAACAAAAGCTTCGAAAGGGGATCTCTAGAATTTTCTAAGTCGAGACTACCTGATTCAACACTTCTAATCTTTGCTATAGCATTCGCCCAAGCGTCTTCAGCTTCATAGGGAGGTGGTAAGTGTGTAAGAAAAAGCAACGCAATGGATCGCTCAGAAATATTTGCATATCTGTCATTTCTATTAAGGGTAACCGTGTCGAAAAGCTGCGGAGGCAGTTGTGTGAGAAGAAGTTTGTGATGAGCAGCAAGTCTGTCAAAGTTATGCGCTTGTCCTTGAGCTAGATCGAGATAATCTGCGAGCTTACCAAGGTATTGGGCTGGAGAGACTGATGTAGCTGGGCTCATAGCAGTTGCAAACATTGTATTTAAAGGATGATGAGCATATGGAATTCCACTCAAAAATCTGGCGAGCCCCGGCGCCGTAACGCTCTGATGAAAAAGGGCCAGTGCACCACGGTTTTCAGCGCCGTGGTAAGGGCGAAAAGCATCCAGTACTGCACTGGGATTTTCACGAAGAGTGTTTGCTGCCGCTTGTGCCAAAGAAGTGCCAGCAGCCGGAACATTCATGGCTCCCGTTGCCAGCATGGCGTAGCTCGTAAGTCCAGCGAGAGAAAAATATGTTGGTGATGCACTCATAAGTTGCCAGGCTTTCTAAAGAGAAAGGTGTAAAAATCAAGAAGTATTCTCATCACGTAGAGTATCGGCCGTTTTTTGGAAAAGTTGCGTGATGAAGCCTTGCTGTTCTTTGGCGGCGATGGTAGGTTCCTGCAATTCTTTTCGAATCTTGGAGGTTTTGTGCGTTTTTCAGTGTGTTTGTGCGTTTTTTTAAGCCTTTTTCTCTCATGCGCGGGCAAAAAACAGTCTGTTTCTCCTGCCAGCATGCCAGCCGAAAAAAGTGATCCTTACTTCAATTTTGTCAAAATGGGTTTAGAAGAGCTTGAAGGAAACAAAAATCCATCTCCGTCGCTAGACGTGTTGAACAAAACCATAGCGGAGCATCCACGATATGCTTTTTTACATTTTCTGAAGGCGCAAACCCTTGCCAGAAAAGGTGATCTGACCGAGGCCATTATTTCCTGCAAAAAAGCATTGAGTTTAGACCGTGGTTTGCAAAATGCCCAGGTGTTTTTGGCGCAGCTCTACATCGGCAATCAGCAGTACCGGCAGGCGGTGTCACTTTTGGAAGGCATTCTTGCTGAAGATCCCACGCGCGAGGAAGTGTACCCATTGCTTGCGCATCAGTATGTTGCTCTTGGCGAAACGAAACAGGCCATCAAAACCATGGAAAAGCTTTTGCAGCAACAGCCCGAATCGGTTTTGGCCCATCTTTATATCGCTTCGGTTTATGAGCGAGAGCTGAAGGATTATACAAAAGCGCTGGAAGCTTATGAAAAGGCGTATCAGCTTGATCCCGAGAACACGAATATTTTGCACACGATGGCGCGCCTCTATTTAAGTGTGGAGAATTGGCAAGAAGCACTAAAGCGTTACGAAAAAATTGAAGAGATGAATCCCAATGATCTTTCCGCTTCACTTCGTATTGCGCTTATTTATTATGAAGCCGGAAAGTTTGAAGAGGCAACCAAAAAGTTTCAGTTTTTGCTCAAGAAAAATCCAAATTCGGACAATGTGCAATTTTATTTGGGAGTGCTTTATCAAAGCATAGAAAAATATCCCGAAGCAGAAGAAGTGCTGCTGAGCATTTCTTCACGTTCAGAATTTTTTAAGGAAGCGCGTATTCGTTTGGTTTCACAATATCGTGCTTTAGAGCAAGATGAAAAAGCGTTGAAGCTTTTATCGGCTTCGGAAAAAGAATTACCAGATGCAAGTGAGTTTTACGAACTCCACGCGGCGCTTTTGGAACAAGAACAGAAATTGAAGGAAGCCCTTGCTGTGCTTGAGTCTGCCAAAGTGCATCTTCCACAAAGTGAAAACATTTTTCTTATGTTGGGCATGATGTATGAGCGGCTTGGGAAAAGAGACATGGCCTTGTCAAGCATGCGAAAGGTCATTGAAATTAATCCTCAAAACACAACTGCGCTAAACTATGTGGGATATACGCTTGCAGAAAGTTCACAAAATCTTGAAGAGGCAAAAAATCTTATTGAACGAGCGTTAACGCTTAAGCCAAATGACGCCTATATCACCGATAGTTTGGCTTGGGTGTACTTCAAACAAGGTGAGCTGGAAAATGCCTATAAGCTTTTGATGAAGGCATTAAAAATAGCTTCATATGAGCCTACTATTTTGTATCACTTGGGTGAAGTGAGTTTGGCTCAAGAGCAGAAAGATCAAGCCCTTGAATATTTCCAGCAAGCACTTAAAGCGTGGGAAACAAAGCCAGAGCAAGATATTTTAGAAGTAGAAAAAATTAAAAATCGTATTTCAGAATTGGAAAAATAATTTTTTTCCAAAACATGAGGAGAGAGCAATGAAGAATATGTTTCGTTTTTTTTCCATTTGTTTTCTTCTTTTTTTTCTTTCGTGTGCGGCAAAATCTTCTCATCCTGCAAAAATCACCTCTTCGCAAAGTGAGGGCCTAAAGGCTTTAGTTCGTTTTACCGTTGAAGATGGAAACGGTGGTGGAGTGAGTAGTTTGGCTGTTCTTGCACAGAAGCCAGATTTATTTCGTGTGGATATGCTTGATGAAGTGGCTGATCGTATCTATGCCTTGGGCAATGATGGCAAGAATGTTTGGTTTTGGGATCAGGCAAAGAAAAAGAGCGGGCGTTTTCAAGCTTCGCGAGAAAAAATGCAAAAATATTTTCAGCTCAATCTGTCTCCCGCACAACTTGTCTCGGTGTTTTTTGGAGAAGTGCCACACGATGTTCTGAGTAAGCAATTCAAAGATACGCAAGGCAGAGTGCGAGAAGCAAGGCTTTACAAAGATGAACAAACTCTTGTGGATGAGAAGCCCTATTTGATTCTCTTTTTTGATGAGCATTCAGCTGAAGGTGATCGTGATTTTCCTCACTTGATTCAGCTTTCTTTTTTAGAAGAAAATGAAGTGGTGGAAATGAGTTTGGAATATGAAACGTTTGAATGGACAAGGAAAATTGATGCTCGTCTTTTTTCTTTAGATTCGATACAAAACTAACATGAAAAAAATATTTCCTTCTTTGCTGCTTTGTTTTTTTCTTCTCACAACGCTCTCTTGCACTTATCGCGTTACGCGTGATTCCAGCACGCTCTTAATAGCGCTTCCCGCCGATCCTGAAATTTTAAATCCTCTTATTAGTCGAGATGCTTATTCTTCCACGGTGCTTTCTCGTATTTATGAATCGTTGTTAGAGCGAGACAATAAAACGCTTGCGTTTAAGCCAATGCTCGCAAGCCGCTGGGAAATTGGTGAAGATCAAAAAACCTACACGTTCCATCTTCGCCAAGATGTAAAATGGCAAGATGGTTTTCCCTTTACCGCAGACGATGTTCTGTACAGTTTCGAGCGTGTTCGTGACCCTAAAGTTGATGCAGCTTCTTTGCGTGTTTATTATCAAGACGTAGAATCAGTCAAAAAAATAGACAGCTATACCATTCAGGCTAAGTACAAAACACCATACTTTAAAGCCTTGGAAATGATAGGTGGTCTTCCCGTTTTGCCAAAACATCTTTTTGATACGGGAACTGATTTTAATCAGCATCCCGCAAATCGTTCTCCCATAGGCACTGGCGCTTATCGTTTTCAAGAATGGAAAAGTGGACAAAAAATTACGTTAACACGCAATGAACATTATTGGGGAAAGAAGCCTGACGTCACTTCTGTTATTTATCAAATTATTCCTGATGCTACTGTGTCTTTTCAAATGCTTAAAAAAGGAAGTCTCGATTTTTCTTCGCTTCGTTCGCTTCAATGGGCAAAGCAAACAAGCGAAGAATCTTTCACGTCTCGTTACGATAAGTACAAATACTACACACCAAATTTTTCCTACATTGGATGGAATTTGAGAAAACCGTATTTCTCGGATAAGCGCGTGCGGCAAGCACTTGCGATGATGCTAGACCGAGAAAAAATTCTCGAAAAACAACTTTTTGGTTTAGGTGAAATTGTTTCAGGCCCGTTTTATCGCTTTGGCCCTGCATATAATGAAACCGTTACGCCTTATCCTTTCAATCCCGAGCGAGCAAAACAACTCTTAGATGAAGCAGGGTGGAAAGATCACAACGGTGATGGCATTCGAGATAAAGATGGAGTGCCGTTTCGTTTTCGTTTTCTTATTTCGAATGGTTCAAAGTTTGCAAAAAGTATAGGTCTTTTTTTGCGAGAAGAATTAGGAAAAGTGGGAATTGAAGTAAGCATTGAGCAGCTTGAGTTTGCGAGCATTTTGAAAAAAGTTCAAGAACACGATTTCGATTCTATTACACTCGCATTTTCTCTTCCTTTTGATCAAGACCCTTATCAGTTGTGGCATTCTTCTCAAATAAAAGAAGGTTCAAATGTGATTGGGTTTCAAAACAAAGAAATAGATCGTCTCATTGAATCGGCGCGTCCTGAGCTTGATGCAGAAAAAAGAGCAGAAATTTATAAACGCATGCATGCCATTTTGCACGAAGAACAGCCGTTTTTCTTTTTGTTCACCAATCCTTCGTTGGTTGCCATTTCAAAACGTTTTTCGAATGTTCACGTCTATAAAGCAGGGTTTGATTCTCTCGAATGGCAAGCTCCACATGGTGAAGAAATTCTAGAGTGGTAAGTTTGAGTCGCAAGTTGCAAGACTTGATTCTTGCAAAGACGTGAAAAATATGATTTTTGAGGCCAATGCTTGCATATCTTTTGAAACGCTTTTTTCTTTTGATTCCAACTTTTTTCGGAATTACCCTCATTACTTTTTTTATTGTCCAACTCGCTCCAGGTGATCCTGCAAGTTTAAAAGCACAAGCCGGTAATCAGATGATTGCCTCTGATGCGGTTCATCAGCAAATTGTTGAAGATACCAAAAAACTATACGGTCTCGACAAACCCTTGCCTGTTCAGTATCTGCTGTGGGTGAGCCGAGTTGTTCGTTTTGATTTTGGTACTTCATTTCGAGATCATCGTCCGGTTATGGATAAAATCAGCGATGCTCTTCCTATAACGCTCACCTTGAATGTGCTGACTATTTTTCTTATTTACCTCATTTCACTTCCGCTTGGGACGTATGCAGCCTTAAAGCCCAATTCGCTTTTCGATCGTGTTTCGGCGCTTATTTTATTTGTGCTGTATTCGCTTCCCAGCTTTTGGGTGGCCATGATGTTGGTTGTCTTATTTGCAGGCGATGTGTTTAACTGGTTTCCGCTTGTGGGATTTATTTCCGATGGTGCCGACCAACTTAGTTTTTTTGGAAGAATTGGCAATGTTTTGTGGCATCTGGTGTTGCCGCTTGTGTGTCTCACTTATGGCGGTTTTTCTTTTTTGGCACGCTTCGCCAGAGTTTCGGTGCTGGAAGTGATCAGCCAAGATTACATTCGTACCGCAAGAGCAAAGGGGCTTTCAGAATGGAAAGTGGTGATGAAACATGGTTTCCGAAATGCTCTCATTCCTTTGCTGACCCTGATGAGTACTTTGCTGCCAGCTCTTTTGGGAGGAAGTGTTATTATCGAACAAATTTTTTCCCTTCCCGGAATGGGACGCCTTGGATTTGAATCGGTGCTTGCAAGAGATTATCCGGTTGTGCTTGCCATTGCTACTATTAGCGCCTTTCTCACGCTCGTCAGTATTCTCATCACAGATTTGCTTTACGTTTTTGTTGATCCGCGAATTTCTTTTTCAAGAAGAAGGGTGTAGAGGCGATGAAAGGATTTTCAAAACGATACAGCGCGGTGATCTGGAAACAGTTTCGTTATCATCGTCTTGCTTATGTATGTTGGTATTTCATTCTTTTTCTTTTTTGCGTTGCTTTGTTTGCGCCCGTGTTGGCCAATGACAAACCGCTCGTCTGGAAACATGCAGGAGAGCTCTCTTTCCCGGCTTTTTCATTTGAAAACAAATATAAAACCATCGACTTTAAAGAGATGAAAAAAAGTTCCGAAGAAGGGTGGATGATTTTTCCTCCCATTCCTTACAGCCCTACAAATTATAATCTCGATCACATTTTGGAAGCTCCGAATGCCTTGCATTTGTTAGGAACAGATGGCGATGGCAGAGATGTTGCGGCCCAACTTATTTGGGGCGCGCGCGTTTCGCTTTCGGTTGGCTTTGTTGCCGTTGGGCTTTCGGTGTTGATTGGTGTTTTTTTGGGAGCTCTTGCGGGTTTTTATGGTGGAGTGGTTGATGTGGTTATTTCCAGGCTTATTGAAGTGATGATTTGTTTTCCCACTTTTTTTCTTATCCTTGCTGTGCTTGCATTTGTGGGGCCTTCTATTTTCAACATTATGCTGGTAATTGGAGTTACAGGTTGGACAGGTATTGCACGTTTAATTCGTGCGGAAATTTTCAAATTTCGTGAACGCGATTTTATTTTGGCAGCACATGCACTTGGGGCTAGCGATTTTAGAGTGGTCCTTCGACATTTGCTTCCCAATGCTTTTGCTCCCGTGCTGGTTTCGGCAAGTTTTGGAATTGCGGGAGCCATTCTGGCCGAAGCCGGGCTTTCTTTTTTGGGTTTTGGAGTTCCGCCGCAAGTGCCAAGTTGGGGAAGTATTCTTTCGCAAGCGCAAGAATATATGGATGTGGCTTGGTGGCTTACGCTTATTCCAGGCGTTGCCATTTTTATTACCGTTACAGCTTACAATCTTGTGGGCGAAGGATTAAGGGATGCACTTGATCCAAAGTTGAAGCAATAAAGAGGAGAACTCATGAATGTGCTTGAAGTAAAAAACCTCGCAAGCCACTTTTTCACTCGAGAAGGTGTGGTGAAAGCTGTTGATGGTGTTTCTTTTTCGCTTGGCGCTGGTGAATCTCTTGGTTTGGTTGGAGAAAGTGGTTGCGGCAAAAGCATGCTGGCGTTGTCTTTGCTGAGGCTGCTTGATTCGCCTGGAAAAATTGTGTCTGGTGAAATGCTTCTAGCTAATCCCGCTGGCAATGAACAGGTGGATTTACTAAAACTTTCCACATCAGCAATGAGAGCAGTGAGAGGGCGTCGCATCGCCATGATTTTTCAAGAGCCCATGACATCGCTCAATCCAGTTTACACCATCGGAGATCAAATTATCGAAGCCGTTTCTCTCCACGAACATCTTTCAAAGCGAGAAATGAAAAAGAAGGCCATTGAAATGTTAAAGTTGGTGGGAATTCCCGCCGCTGAAAAACGCGTGGACGATTATCCACATCAATTATCTGGTGGCATGCGTCAACGTGTCATGATTTCTATAGCGCTTTCTTGTAAGCCAGATATTTTGATTGCTGATGAACCTACGACAGCACTTGATGTGACCATTCAAGCCCAGATTTTGGAATTGATTTTGGAGCTCAAAGAAAAATTGGGAATGGCGCTGATCCTTATTTCACACGATCTTGGTGTTATTGCGGAAGTGGCTGAACGAGTTTTAATTATGTATGCAGGAAAAATTGTGGAAGAAGGAAAAACCAGCGAAATTTTTGATCGTCCGTTGCATCCTTATACCCAAGGCTTAATGAACACACTTCCAGAACGAGCAGATTTGCGGCACAAAGGACATTTGCCCACTATTCCAGGACACGTTCCAAGTCTTATTCACTTGCCGCTTGGATGTTCTTTTCAAGAACGTTGTGCTTATGTGCAAACTGATTGTCGCCAGCAGCCTATTCCTGATGACCCTTGTCATACGGGAAGGCTTGTAAGATGTTTGCATGTGCCAGGAATTTAGATTAGGAAAAGAGTTTTGGAAAAAACATGAAACCCATTCTTGAAATAAAAAATCTTGTAAAACATTTTCCCGTAAAAGGCGGAATCTTTTCACGTTCCCATGAATTTGTGCATGCAGTAGATGGAGTGAGTTTCGATATCTTGCCTGGCGAAACGTTTGGCTTGGTGGGAGAAAGTGGTTGCGGCAAATCTACAGTGGCTCAGCTTTTGCTTCGATTGCTTGAACCAGATGCGGGAAGTATTTTTTTTGACGGTCACGACATTTCACACCTTTCGCACAAGCAGATGAAGCCGTTGCGAAGAGAGATGCAGATTATTTTTCAAGATCCGTATGCTTCTTTAAATCCACGCATGATGGTGCAAGAAATTTTGATGGAGCCGTTTCTGATTCACAAGATTGGGAATCGTGCCGAAAGAGAAAAACGCGTTGCAGAACTTTTAGACAAAGTTGGTCTTCCCGAAAGTGCCGCTTCACGCTATCCCCACGAGTTTTCTGGTGGGCAACGCCAACGCATTGGTATTGCACGAGCCATTGCCTTGAAGCCAAAGTTGATTGTAGCCGATGAACCTGTTTCAGCTTTAGATGTTTCCATCCGCGGAGAAATTATCAACCTTCTTCTCGACTTGCAGAAAGAAGAGGGGCTTTCGTATCTTTTTATTTCGCATGATCTTCGCCTTGTAGAGCATATTAGTCATCGCATTGCGGTGATGTATTTGGGGAAAATTGTGGAAACCTTTCCAGCGGAAGCCTTGGGAACGGCGAAGCATCCTTATACGCATGCGCTTGTTTCAGCTGTGCCAAAAGCAAATCCGAACGAGAAGAAAAAAAGAATTTTGCTTTCTGGCGATGTGCCTTCTCCGTTGCATCCTCCATCTGCGTGTTCCTTTCATCCTCGATGTAAGTGGGCTAAAGAAGTTTGTTCTCAAGTAACGCCAGTTTTTGAAGCGTATCAACAAAACCAGTTTGCAGCTTGCCATTTTAAAGAAACTATACCTCCTCTTTCGGAGGAATTGTTTAAAGGATGATGTTTATGATTCGTAAAACTGCTCTCATTGTTTCCATGTTCATGTTTGTTTCTCTTTTGACCTCGCCAGTGTTTGCCAAAAAGAGAAGTAAGGTCATGACGGTTGATGCAGGTGTTCCGCTTGAGCGTTATGGTTTTGCCGTGGATGCAAGTTATGACCCCAGGCTCGATAATCTTGTTCCGGGATATCGAGTGATTAATGTGGCGGTGGTGAATAATTCGTTCAACATTATCCGACTCGATTCAGCAAAGGATAAGTGGTACGTGAAAATGAGGGGAGAGAGAAAACAAGTTGAGGCTCTCATTAACCTCAGAGATTTAGACCTTGAAGCTTGGAGCCAAGTTCCTGAAGCGGCAAAACCTCTTCTTTCCTATCCGCTTGCCATTCCTATTGGAGCGCGACTTGTGATTGATATATTTGTCCCTGAAAAAGTGGATCTCTCTTCTTTGAGTATTTTGGGCATGCATATAGCTTACTTAGGACAGCCTGTTGAAGTAAGGCTTGAGAAGTAATTTTTTTTACAGCCTGTGCCAGAAATGCGTCTTTTTTTGCTCTTCCGGGTGAAAACTTATCTTTTAAAGAATTTTCAATTTTTCCCATTAATTCCTTGTAATTCATCAAGTTAACAAAGTTTTCTCATTTTCCCTTCCTTCCCCCTTCTTTCTGGAGGGTTTTTTTAAACCCTTTTCAATCTTTGGGTGAAAAAACATCCGTTTTCAAGTGTTTGAATATATTATGTTATTTTAGAAAATAGCTTGTTTAGGTTATGGCACACTCATTGCTCTCTTAGGGTTATTCGGGGAGCAAGAATATGTCGTTTTCAAGCCTACGGGCTCACATTAACCCTTTCGTACTTCTCCTGCTGTTTTTATCGGTTTCGGCTTGCGGTGGATCTTCGGGCTCTGCGAGCAGTAGTTCAAAAAACACTACTACGGGAGGAGTTGGGGTTTCGAATACGGTTTCATCTCCAGGAGAAATGACGGTTGGAGATATGTATTCATTGCAGCTTACAAGCGGTGATACCGAGGAAGTAAGTTTTGACGGCGTAGATTCTAGCGCCCAGTTTATTATGATTGTGGGAAATACCAAAGAAGGGGGAACGGGCTCTTTGGTTCAAGCTTCAAATGATCTTTCGCTTGCTGATCTTTCTTCAAAATCCCTTATTCCTGAGCTTGATGAAGAGAGCGACACAAGTGTGGATGATGATGGAGATGAAGAAACCGAATACGGTGCATCAGCAGTGTTTGATGCCTGGCTGAGAGCGGCCGAGTCGGATGTTGCTCTTGAGGAAGGGTGGCTTGATCCTTCGCCAACGCTTGGAAAAGGTGTGAGCAAATCTGTGATTGTGGGAGACAGTGAAACGTTTCGAGTCCTTTCAAGTTTAAGTTCAGTTACTGCTTATGTGGAAGTTGATGCTACCGCAAAATATGTTGGAGACAACATTATCTTTTATCTCGATGACAGAGCGGATGATTCACATTTATCTGCCTCAGACATCATCACCTTGGGTGACATGTATGATGATATGGCCGGAACTGAGTTCAGCATTTTAGGAGACGCCTCCGATGTGGATGGCGATGGGAAGGTGGCGATCCTTGCAACCTTCCAGCTGAATATTCTTTCGGAAGCTGCTTCAGGTATTATTACAGGATACAACTTTAGTGCCGATGTGCATCCGCGTTCTGGAAGTAACCCGGCCTCAAATGAACGTGAAATTGTGTATCAAATCATGTGCGATCCCAACGGAGATTATGGCCCCACCATTAGCAAAAGCTTTTGCCTCAGCAATTTATTGCCGGCGGTGTTTCCGCATGAGCTCCAGCATTCTATCAATTATAACCAACACGTTTTCGTGAGTGGTGGAAGTATAGAACAAAGCTGGCTCAATGAAGCCATTTCACATTTTATGGAAGATTATTTTGGATACGGAAATGAAAACCCATCTCGTTACGCGTTGTACCTGAATAACACGGCTACTACTGGTATCGTCACCACTTCATCTCCAAGTCTTTATGAGCGTGGTGGTGGCTATCTCTTTTTGCGTTTCTTGTACGAGCAATCAGGGAAAAGTACTACTTTCTTACAAAGCCTTGAACAAACTTCACTGCGAGGCACAGAAAATATTGAAGCGGCCTTTGGTGGTGCAGCAGATTTTGATCAATTTTCAGAATTCTTCGGACGATGGAGTGTGGCGCTTGCAATGACCAATGCTGGAGTGACAAGAGATAGCCGATACATTTTTGAAGATCGTACATACAATTCAACAACGGGAAATTGGGAAGGTGTTTGTCTTTCCTGTGATGCTGATGATAATCGAGGAACAACATTGACGGGAGTAAGAACGTATTCTCACACTTCATATTCCTCAGCTAGTCTTGATTCTTCTGCAGCCAAATTTTATACCATTTCATCACCACCAAGCACGCTTTCTTTTTCGGGTACTTCAGATAACGATTACATTTTGTTGATCCGCACGGAATAATCTTTCTTCTTTACGCTCTGCTCCTCCTTGATTATAAGCCCTAAAATATGCATCCCATCCTTTTTCACATTCCCTTTTTAGGAAATTTTGCACTTCACAGTTATGGTTTAATGATTGCCACCGGTGTGTTCATGGCACTTTTGTGGGCCAAGCATGATGCAAAAGTCCGTGGGCAAAATCCCGATACGGTAGTTGATTTTGTTTTCTATCTTCTTTTTTCGGGAATGATTGGCGCCAGACTTCATTATGTTTTGGTTTCGGATTGGGAAAGCTTTTCGGCCAATCCACTTTTCTTCTTTCAGATTTGGAAGGGTGGGCTTTCGTTTTATGGTGGCGTCATTACAGCGTTTGCGGCCTCGTTTCTTTTTTTCAAACGAAAAAAAGTTTCAGCTTCGGCGTATCTTGACATCATTGCTCCGGGCATTGCTTTGGGCCATGTGTTTGGACGTATCGGTTGCTTTCTTGCGGGCTGCTGTTATGGGCGCGAACTTGATCATGCGGCTTGGTATGGGGTTGTCTTTCCGGATACAGCGTCCACAATTGCACCTCCAAATGTTCCTCTGTATCCCACACAGCTGATGGAATCTGGCGCAGAACTTCTTCTTTTTGTCTTTCTCCTTTTACTGCGAAAGCGTCAGAAGTTTTCGGGTCAGATTTTTGCCTCTTACATTGCAGTCTATTCTCTTGTGCGTTTTGTGCTGGAATATTTCCGAGGCGATCTTATTCGCGGATTTGTTTTTGGTGGTATGTTCTCAACGTCTCAGTTTTTGAGCCTTCTCTTGTTTTTCGTTTCGCTTTTCTATATTTTGTTTCACCTAAAAAGGGAGAAAAAAAGATGATATCTTTTTCGCGTTTGAAGTCACCTGTTCATGGATCTGCATTTCTTTTTCTTTTTTGTATTTTGCTTTCTTCACTGCAGCTTGCATGTTCAAAGCCGTTGGTTCAAGCTCGCGTGAGTGAAAAAATTGTTTATTTTGATGATGAAATGAAGTCCACTCCCAACGAAGCCTACTATGCTATTCGTGATAGTTTGAGCACTTTTGGTTATGGGATTGAATCTGAAGATCTTCCAAAAGGCCTTATTGTTACCACTTGGGTTCCCACAAAATCTGATTCACATTATGTTGCTCCATTTGAACACAGAGACTATGCGGTGAATGGTGCCTACCACCAACTTCGCATTTACGTTGAACCAGACGAAAATAAAGTAAAAGTAAAAATTGGTTCCAGGGTAAAAAGTCTTGTCTCAACCTTGAAATCATCAGGCTATGAAGAGAAAAGAATTCTTTCCGATCTCAAAAAACGACTTCGAAAAGGTGAGCCTGAAATTACAAACCTTGGCATTACAGAATAAAGTCCTTTTTGCTTCTGGAAAAAACAAACATGAAAACAAAAACTCGCATCACTTTTTTCCTTGCGCCGATGATCTATTTTCTTGATCAATTCACAAAAAACCTTGTGCTTCATTTTCTCACTCTTGGTGAGAGAATCAGTATCATTCCTGGTTATTTTGATCTTGTTTCTTTTCGAAATACTGGCGCTGCTTTTGGAATTTTTTCTGAAGTTGAAGATCCTTATCGTTCTCTTTTCTTTTATGGGATTGGAATTGTGGCGCTTGTGGCATTGGCCTTTTTTTATCGCTCTTTGCAAAACAATGAAAAGCTGATGCCAACTACTTTGGCGCTTATTTTGGGTGGTTTGCTTGGAAATTTTACCGATCGCATCCGGCTTGGAAGCGTTGTTGATTTTCTTTCTTTTCATTACCAAGATCACGTGGCGGATTTTTCACTGTTCGGCAAAACCTTTTTCTTTGCCTTGGAATGGCCTGCGTTTAATGTTGCCGATGCGGCCATTAGCACGGCAATGATTTTGCTTCTCATTTCGATGTGGAAAAAACCAGCCTAACGTTTTTACCTTTGGGGGACAAAGATGAGACCAATTCTTTTTGAACTTTTTGGAATGGCTGTTCCCGCATTCTTTTTTACTATTATGGTGGGATCGCTTGTTGCCATTTTTTATGCTGCGCATGAAGCCAAAAAAGAAAACTTGAGCCCGGTGATGGTGATTGATCTTGGAATTATCGCCATTCTTTCTGCGGTGCTCGGCGCGCGTATTTTTCATATTTTGGTTGAATATCCTTCCTATTATTGGGCTGATCCCATTCGCGTTTTCTATTTTTGGCAAGGTGGATTTGTTTCTATCGGTGCCTATATTGGCGCTGCCGTTGCGTGCGTTTGGTACATGAAGTTTAAAAAAGTTGTAGCCTGGCGCTACGTCGATTTGTTGGTAAAAGTTTTGCCCATTGTCATCTTTTGCGTGCGAGCAGGCTGTTTGCTGGTAGGCTGCTGTTATGGAAAGCCAACTGATTTTTGGCTTCACCTTACTTTTCACGATCCCGCTTCAACGGCATATTATTATCACCCCAATATTCCACTACACGCGACACAAATTTATTTTATGTTCAGCGCCGTTGTGCTTTTTTTCCTTTTGCACTTTGTCTACAAAAAGAAAAAATTTATGGGGCAAGTGACTTCAGTTTTTCTTATGTATTACGGAATCTCTCGCTTTTTGATCGAATTTTTACGTGGAGACGACGACAGAGGTTTGTTTAGTTTCTTTGGAGTTACTCTTTCCACGGGTCAAATTTCGATGTTATGTGCTTTTTTTGCAGGAGTTATTTTGTGGAAAGTGATGAAAAAGAAATCACTTCCTTCAAATGTGTTGTAGCTGAAGCGTGAAAGGGAAGAGGAATGCGAAAAAAAATCATGCTTGAATTATGCATAGCTCTTCTTTTGTTGCTTATTCCGTCACATCTTTTTTTTCGTCTTCGCTTTATTCCTCTTGTTCATGAGTTGTTGCCAGCTCTTGTTGCTTTTTTGTTATTTTATATTCCACTTTTCTTTTTGAAAAAAACAAAAACGCATGTTTCATTTTTTGATCCTACGCTAAAAAAGTTTTTCTCCTCAGTTCTTCTTTTTCTTCTTGTTTCAGTTCTTGTGTTTCCACTTTTTGGAATTCTGGCTCATTTTTGGATGAAAATTTTCTATCATGTTTCATCGTTTCACTTTGCTGCATTTACTGCTGAAATGTGGCAGTTGGCTTTGTTTCAAGTTGTTGTTATAGCGCTCCCAGAAGAATTTTTCTTTCGAGGCTATCTGCAAGAACGCATGAATCTTCTATTTCCTTCAAAGCCTTGGAAAATATTTGGAGTACATTTAGGAAAATCTTGGCTGCTGACAGCATTTGTATTTGCTTTGGCGCATTCTCTTATTGTTGTTCAGTGGTGGCATTTTTCCATTTTCTTCCCCGCACTTTTGTTTGGCTATCTTCGTGAAAAGACCGGCAGCATCACCGCCGCGGTGTTTTTCCATGCAGCGTGTAATGTTTTTATGGTTTGGTTTATGAGTTGTTATTCCTAGTTATGGGCAGCGGGAATAATGTCTTGATATTGACGATAAAAACGTCAAAAAAAGGCAAATGCAAATAAGGCTTTACATTTGACATGTCAAATGTAAAGCTGTCTTTATGAAAGACTTTCACCGCAATGTAGAAAAAACCATTATTGATGACCTTCAAAAGAAGTTTGTCTTTCTTTCTGGTCCGCGTCAGGTGGGGAAGACCACTCTTGCAAAGCGCATTTTAAAAGGAAAAAAGGGGAAGTATTATCTGTATGACGATGCGGATGATCGTCGCATTATTTTAGAAAAAAAATATACCTCACAAAAGTGGGTTTGTCTGGATGAATTTCACAAGTTTGCTCGTTGGAAAAATCATATTAAAGGAGTCTTTGATAAACACCATGAAACCCTTCATCTTCTTCTCACAGGAAGTGCAAGACTTGATGTGTTTCAAAAATCAGGTGACAGTCTTTTTGGACGTTATTACCCTTATCATCTGCATCCCTTTAGTTTGGGAGAGCTTCACTCGTCATCACGCCCAACAGTTCCAGAAGATTTTTTAATTGCCCACGAACCGTTGAAACATACAAGCGAACTTTTACGTTTTGGTGGATTTCCCGAACCTTTTTCTCTTCAGTCAGTGAAAGAGCACAGGCGTTGGTCGAATACGAGACGGCAACTCCTTATTCAACAAGACTTGCGAGAAATTTCTCAAATTGAACTTATTAGTCTTGTTGAACAGCTCATGCTATTACTTCCTCATCGTATTGGTTCCCTCTTTAGCCAACGCTCACTGGCAGAGAATATCCAAGTAAGTGCTCCGACTATTCAAAATTGGATGAGAGTATTTGAACAATTATTTTTAGTATTCAAAATAAAACCATACTCTCGAAATATTGTTCGTTCTCTTCACAAACAAGCAAAATATTTTCTTTATGATTGGTCGCAAATTGAAGATGCCGGCGCAAGGTTTGAAAATTTTGTTGCTAGTCATTTGTTGAAAGCGGTGCAAGTTTGGAACGATCTTGGTGAGGGAAATTTTGGGCTTCATTTCTTGCGAGATCGTAATGGACGTGAAGTAGATTTTCTTCTCACCAACGACAACAAGCCTTTTCTCCTTCTTGAAACGAAACTTGCCGAAACTCAATTTTCCGAATCCTTGCATTATTTTTCAAAGCATCTCAATGTCCCCGCGGTTCAGTTACTCCAAAAGAATAATGTGGTAAAAATGGATGGGAACTGCATGGTTATAAGCGCAAACAGATGGTTAGGTCACCTGCCTTAAGCCCGGGAGCTTGCCCCCGAGTTTTTGATCTACGAAGCCAGTTTTTTATTGAGCATGGTTTCGTTGAAAAGTGGGATTCTGAGACGTGGTTTTTTTGAACTTTGCTTTTCGTGTGCTTGTAAACTTCCCGCCAAAAACACTTTATTTCGTCCATGTTTTTTACAAATCTTATCGATAAGCTCGAAGAGTTTTTCTTCGTGCTCATTTTTTTTCGCCGAGGAAAACAGCTCTAGTTGTGATGCAGATGTTTCTTTCAGCTGAGCGAGGGTGACACCTGTGGTGCGATAGGAAACTCCTGGTGTGAAGAGAAGGCCAAAAAGTTCTTTCAGCACATGCGTGAGGTCGAGCGGATTATGTGTTGGCGAGTGAAGTTTTGCTTCAAGCGATTTCCACTCAAACTGAGCTGTTTTGAGAGAGAGAACAATTTTTTGAGCAAACAGTTTAAGCTTCCTGGCTTTTGTGCATGCCGATTCAAGATTGGCCATGGCGTGCGCGCGAACAAGATGTTCATCCGAAGAGGGAGGGGTGAATGTTCTGCTTTTTTGAATTGAAAGCTGAGGCCGAGCATTTCCCGAACTCACTATCGAAACATATTCCCCTCGAAGTTCTCTCCAGATTTCTTCACCTTTTTTCCCAAGAAGGCGCTTAATTTTTTCTTGTGGTTTTTGTACAAAGTCGAATGCCGTTTTTATTTTAGCTTTTTTTAAAAGTGCACACGACTGGAAACCCAGACCCCATACGGCTTCGATGGAAGTGCGCTTGAGTAAAAGCGCGATATGTTTTCCTTCTACCACGGTAATGCCATGAGGTTTTTTATACTTCGAGCAAAGCTTCGCCAGACCTTTCGAAAGAGAAAGACCGATGGAAACGCTGATATCAAGTTCATCTTGAATGCGTTGTTGTATGGTTTCTGCAATTTTGCGGTAACTTGCTTGATGCAGTCTTCGCATGCCGGTGAGATCGATGAAGGCTTCGTCTATTGAGTACGCTTCTACTTGTGGTGAAAAGCTGTGCAAAATACGAAGCATGCGCTGAGAGAAAAGGGTGTAATTTTCTGCGTTGGAAGGAATGAGAATGCATTCTGGGCAAAGCCTTGTGGCTTCAGAAAGGGGCATGCCTCTTTTGATGCCGAAGGCCTTGGCCTCGTAGCTCATGGCGGTGGCGATGCCTCGTTCGGCGCCAGTGATAACAGGCTTTCCTTTGAGGTCTGGATTCATGGCCTGTTCTACCGCCACAAAAAAGGCATCGGCATCAACATGGGCAATAGCTTGTGGCCAAGAAGAAAGCAGATTTCCGATGTGGTGTTTCATGGCATCCCCCGATGTGTGAAGTGTTTTCCTAATATTTTCTGACCACGGCCTTTAAGACTCCTGCAACAATCAACTCTTCCCTTGGATAAATATCGGGATATTTGGGATTGGCCGCAACCAGACGAACGTTTTTGCCTTGTTTGTAGTAATGTTTGAGCGTCCACTCTCGATCTACATTGGCCAGCACAATGGCGCCGTTGTAAGGTGAACGCGCGCGTTCAATAATCACCAAATCATCTTCTAAAATACCAGCTTGGATCATGGAATCTCCACTTACCTTTAACAAAAAAGTGGATTCGGGTTTTTCGATGAGGTATTCGTCGAGGGAGAGAGTGTCTACCAATTCCTCTTCGGCCGGAGTGGGAAAACCAGCTTGAACATAGCCCAAAAGAGGAATGCCAAAGCGTTCACTTTTTGGATAGAGACGTCCGGAGTCATCTTTTTCGATGAAGCCTTCTTGAATAAGCTTTTGCGCAAGGCGATAGGCTGCGTTTTTGGAGTGAAAGCCTAAAATGCGCGCCATTTCAGAATAGCTGGGCATGCGCCGGTTCATGCGGTGAAATCGTCGTAAAATTGACAGGGTTTGTTCATCAATTGCCTTTACCTTTGGCGCCATCGTCTTCCTCCTTCTTCCTTTCGCTTCCGTTTCGCACTGTTCAAAGTAAGTGAACGGTCGTTCACTTGTCAATAAAGAAAAAGAAAAATCATTGGCACGGACATTGCTACTAAAGGTGATGTGTTCTTTTTACGAAAGGGAGTGTCATGAAGGCGAAAATTATTTTTGGAGTTTCGTTTCTTTTGTTCATTTTTTCCATTTCATTGGTATGCATGGTATCAGATGAGAAGGACAGCGATAACGATTCAGGTGGATTCGAATCTGGAATAGAAACAGATTTCGCTTTTAAAAGTGCCGACGATCTTCTTCAAGAGTATTTATGGAAAAATTTCTCCATGCCGATTTACCTCAATCACTATAGTCCGGGAAGGCAGGAAGAAAGTTTTCGCGTGGGGCCAAATATTCGCATTAGGCATCAAGGTTTGATGGCGGAGTTGCAGTTGAAGTTTTAACGCCGTTGGTTTGCCGCGAATTTCACTTGCACTTTTTCCTGAAACATCATTCATTCCCTGCCCATGAACGAAACCATTGTTATAATTGGTGGCGGTATTATTGGCCTCAATATCGCGCACGCCCTTGTCCAATCTGGGAATGCTGGCGATATCTATCTTATTGAGGAAGAAGAATATTTGGGCCACCACACTACCGGGCGCAACAGTGAAGTGCTGCATGCCGGCATTGCCTATCCTCCACATTCTCTGAAAGCCAAATTGTGCATCGAAGGAAACAGGCTTTCTCGCGAATTTTTTTCCCGTTACAACGTTCCGTTCAAAGAAAGTGGAAAGTGGCTTGCTGCAACAAGCGAAGCAGAAGTGGAAGCGCTTTCTCGCGTGATGGAAAACGCAAAAGAAAGTGGTGCCGCTCCATTTCGCTATGGGACGGCAAAGCAAATAAGCACGCATGTTCCAGAGATGCGTGAAGATTTACCGTTGGTGATGTATCAGCCTTCAACGGCAATGATTGATGTTTCATCGTATGTGCAAACGCTTGATCGTGTTTTATCTGCTACCGGGAAAGTGCATATTATCAAGCCTTGCAAGGTAACGGGCATAGATGAAAAACAAGGCTTGCTTGAAACCACTCGCGGCGAAATGCCATTTGATGTGCTTGTTAACTCGGCAGGACTTCATGCTGATGACGTGTACAAAATGTGCGGTGGTCCAAGACAATTTCAAATAAAGCCATTCCGCGGTGAGTATTATCGTTGGAAAAATTCAAAGCTTACCGCGGTGCTCTATCCTGTTCCGCGAAGTTTTGTGGCGAAGGGAAGCGGCGATAATACGCTTGTTTCCAGCCTGGGTATTCATGTGCATTGCAATGTTGCAGGCGAAGTGTTGTTGGGGCCGTCGCAAGAAGAAGTGAGTGAAAAGCACGATTATGGTTTTTCCTTGTCGCCGCAGCATTTTGTGGAAGCGATGATTCCCTACTTGAAAAAACCACCAACGCTGGACGAAATTGAACCTTCCTACGCAGGCAATCGGCCAAAACTTTTTGAGGATGGAAAAGCAGTTGGCGATTTCACTCTTTTCCGTGAAGGCAATGTTGTGCATTTGCTGGGCATGGAATCTCCGGGCTTAACTGCAGCTCCCGCTCTTGGGAAGTATGTGGCAGGTCTCCTTTAAGTGCCCATTTTACAAGCTTTTCCCGACGATTCAAAAAAACACTCTACTTTTTTTCTCAAAAAGTGTACGTAGACCCTCAGCAATAAGGAGGAAAAATGAAAAAATATAAAATTGAAAAATATCATTGGCGCAATGTTTTTTTCTTCAGCCTTAGTCCTGTGTTTGCAATCGTTGGGCTTGTTCTCTATTTCGTGCACTTTGGCAGTCCGCCATGGCAAACTTGGCTTTTGTTTGGCATCTACATTTGTATCACCAGTCTTTCCATTACGGCAGGATATCACCGCGCGCTTTCGCATAAATCCTACGATATTGCTCTTTTGCCAAAATTATTTTTTCTGCTGTTTGGAGCTGCGAGTTACCAAAGCTCTGCTTTGTGGTGGAGTGCTGAGCATCGCCTTCATCATCGTTACGAAGATACCGACAAAGATCCATACGGTATCAACAAAGGTTTTTGGTATGCGCATATTGGATGGCTTTTAGAAAAACGTGAAGATGCAAGTTGTGATGTGGTTAAAGATCTTGCGAAAGATAAATGGGTAATGTGGCAGCATAAGTTTATTTGGGTTGTTTCGTTTTTCTCCGGCTTTATTTTGCCAACGCTTATTGCGTTTACCTGGGGCGATCCTCTAGGAGGCTTGTTGTTTGCGGGTCTCACGCGGATGGTGATTAACCATCATGCAACGTTTTGCATCAATTCGCTTTGCCATTTTGTGGGAAAGCAATCTTTTTCGGATGAAATTACAGCAAAAGATTCATGGATCAGTGCGCTTATTACGTTTGGAGAAGGGTATCACAATTTTCATCACAAGTTTCAATACGATTATCGCAACGCTATTCGTGCCTATCAGTGGGACCCTACGAAGTGGCTCATCAACATCATGGCGTGGTGTGGCTTGGCGAAAAATTTGAAAAAAGTGGATGAGAAAAAAATTCTGGAAGCCAGCATTCAAGCAGATGAAGTGTATTTTTTAGATCGTGTAAAAGCTTATTCTCACACTGTTCATGAGCGAGCAGAAAAAATGTTGCATGAATCAAAGTGCAGGCTTTGCCAAGCTCAAGAAAAGTTGGTTACACTGAAACAAGAATATGCAGAGTTGAAACGAAATTACAAAGAGCTTAAAGAAAAACAGTTTCTTCATGCCAAGGTAAAACTTCAAGAAATGAAAAAAGAAATGAAGCTAGCTCAAAAAGAATTTAAAGAAGCTCTTTTACATTGGCGAGATCTTGTAAACGCAACGCCGGTTGTGCTCGAATCTTGACGTGCTGCTCCGTTTTCATAAGAATGCTTTCATGTGCGGAAGAAATGTGAAAAAACTAAGCTTCTTTCTCCTCTTGATAAGTGCATTTTCGTTTTTTCTTTCGGAGCCTCTTTTTGCTGAAAGTAAAATTTCTCCCCAATTCAAAAATCGACATTACAAAGATTTGGAATGGAATATTTTTCCCGTTCCCATTTTTAAAACTTCCCCTTCAGAAGGTGAAACCTATGGCGTGTTGCCCGTTGTGTTTGGCACCGATCCCGAGGGAAATTTAAAGTCTTTTGTTGCTCTCGCAGGAATGTACAACGAGGTGACGGGTTTTGATGGTTTTGTGGCAGCTTACGTTTATCCCGATAAAGATACAGCGTTTGATGTGTTTGCCGAAATTGCAGAACATTTTTCAAAAGAATTAACCGTTCACTTTCAACGCGGGCCAAAACGAAAGGGCGCTTTTGTTTTGGAAAATGAGCTTGGTTACATTCAATATCCCTTCGAACGTTTTTATGGTTTTGGTCCTTACTCTTTGCAGGCTAATGAAAGTAATTTTGTTTCTGAAAAATTTACGGCTCAAGCCTTGCTAGGGTATCATCTTACGCGCGACATCGTCTTTGCCTATCAAGCACAATTTGAAGGATGGAAAATCCAGCAAAAAGCGCTTGGTTCATTACCAGACACCTTGCAACTTTTTCCAAACGATGCCGAAGTAAGAAACTCATCACATCTTTTGAATACTTTTTTGTTTACTTACGACACTCACGAAGATCCGGTTTTTCCTGAGCATGGCGAAAAACTTTCGCTAGAATATTTGTTTGCGCACAAGAGATTTGGAAGTGATTCTTCTTTTCATGGCTATGATTTGAATTCCAAGATAACAAGGTCAGTACAGAATGGAAAATACACGACGGTTCTTGGATTTAAGTTTTCTCAACGCTTTGGAAAAACAATTCCGTTTTATCTGCAAAGTCAGCTTGGTGGTTTTGAAACCTTACGCGCTTTTGTAGAAAGACGATTTGTTGCGAGAAATCGATTTACTTTTGATCTTGAGGAACGCATTGAGTTGGCAAGTTGGAATATCATGGCAACAAATGTGGAAATATCGCTCGATCCCTTCTTTTCGATTGGGCAAGTGTTTGACACATTTTCTCAAGTTGAAACAAGTGCTCTTCAGCCCGTCGGCGGCATAGGCCTTCGTATCAAGGCCAAGCCGTCAGTGGTGGGAAGATTAGACATTGGTTATGGAAGAGAAGGGGTGGCTGCCAGTGCGACGATTGATTATCCTTTTTAGTACCCTGTGTTTTTTTGCATCACATTTTTTTTCTTTTGTGCAAGCTGAAGAAAAAAGCACAACGCTTTTTCTCGCTTTAGATGGTGTTTCGTTTTCCCTTATCAAAGAGATGAAAGCGGAAGGAAAATTTTCTTCGTTCTCGGATCCATCACTTATTATTTCTCCGTTCCCCTCCACTACCACTTCAGGTTTTACGGGATTGCTAAAACCATATGGTGTGAGCAAAGCCTCTGGGTATGATGAACGTTCTTTTGATTATACTGCTAACAAAGTAGAAGGAAATTTGCTTTCGGCGTATCAAAAATCGCCAGCCAATTATCTTACGTTTTTCGATTACAACCGGCATAGTTTTTTTTCACAGTTTATTATGTATGCCATTCCTGGTTTCAGTGTGAAGCGTGACATAGAACGAATACCAAACATTCTTTTTTCAGAGCCAGAGCGCGATCAGTTTGTGGTGTATATTGGTGGCACTGATGGTGCTGCTCATATTTTGGGAAAGCGGCGAGTAAAATCGATTCTTTCAATGGTAGATAAATATTTGCAAAGGCTGCAACGAAGATACAAAAAGAAAACCGGAAAACATTTGGAGTTTGTTCTTTTTTCTGATCATGGGTTTGACTTCAAACCACTTAAAGCTATTTCAACTTCCAAAATTAAACATCATTTGGAAAAACATCAGTTTAAATTGAGTGAGCACCTTTTAAGTGAAAATGATGTTGTCTTGGTTCATTGGGGAAACATTAGTGGTGCAAGTTTTTATACAAAACCAGATAAAGTGGGAACCATTTCTGAAGTGCTTTCTCGTATTTCGGGTGTAGATATAGTGAGCTACAAAAAAGGGAATGACATTTTCTTCCTTCGCTTTGATGGACGGCAAATGCAGAAGGCTCAAGTGCGTGCGGATGGTGATTATTTTTCTTATGTTCCTCTTTTGGGAGATCCTCTTTCATATCAAAGTGTCTATACCGAATTGAAAAAGAGTGGAAAGTTGCGTGCGGATGGTTTTGCGCATTGGAAGCATATTGCAAACGCTACTTTCTCTCACCAATATCCTTCTGCACAAAAAAGAGTACACGATGCATTTTTCAAACTGGTTGATAATCCAGCAACTATTTTATGCTCTACAAAACAAGAGTTTGAATTTGGCGACAGTGTTACCAGGCTCACAGCAAAGTTGCATGGAGGATTAAAGGGAACGCATGGTGGACTTTTTTGGGATGCAAGTAATGCCTTTGTCATGACTACCGATGCTTCAATTCAATTGCCCGATGCAGCTTTATATCCCACGGCGTTAACAGCATTTGCCAAAGACATTGAAGAGCAACTTGAGTATCAACAAGAGAAACTGAGAGAAGAAAAGAAACAAGAAGAATTAATGGTGGAAGAAAAAAAACAAAAAAATTACGGAAGCGCAGTTACACATTAAACAGAAAATGCATGATGTCGCCGTCTTTTACGCGGTATTCTTTTCCTTCGGTGCGCATGAGTCCCATTTCTTTCACTTTTTGCTCACTGCCAGCTTTGACGAGGTCGGTGTAGTGATACACTTCAGCTCTGATGAAGCCTTTTTCAAAGTCACTGTGAATAGCGCCTGCAGCTTGTGGGGCCGTTGCTGTTTTCGATACCGTCCAGGCGCGAGTTTCTTTTACGCCGGCGGTGAAATAGGTTTGGAGATTGAGAAGATCATACCCGGTTTTGATGAGGCGGTGTAAACCCGATTCTTCAAGGTCTAAACTTGCAAGAAATTCCTTTTTATCTTCTTCGCTCAGTTCGGTGAGTTCTTGTTCGATACTTGCACACACAGAAACTGTTTTGGAACCTTCAGCTTCGGCAAAGGCTTGTACTTCCTTGATGGTAGCGGAAGGATTGTTGATGTCGTTTTCTCCCACATTCAAGACATACATCACAGGTTTGCCTGTAAGCAGTTGAAAACTTTTCAAGATGAGAGCTTCGTCTTCACTTTTAAGCTCAACTGTTCGTGCAGCTTTTCCGGCGCTGAGCAAAGGTTCAATTCTTTCCAGAAGTGCAATTTCAGCCAAGGTTTGTTTGTCGGCTCCCTTTGCTTTTTTCTTGATGCGATAAAGGCGATTGGTCACATTTTCAAAATCAGCAAGCGTCAGTTCGAGTGAAATGACTTCGATGTCGCGCAAAGGATTCACTTCGCCGTAAGTATGCACCACGTCTGCATTGGAGAAGCAGCGCACAACATGGGCGATGGCATCCACTTCGCGAATATTGCCCAAGAATTTATTTCCAAGCCCTTCGCCTTTATGGGCTCCTTCTACTAAACCTGCAATATCCACAAATTCTACCGTGGTAGGGATGATGGTTTTGGTTTTTACAATTTCAGCGATGACATTCAATCTTTCATCCGGCACAGGAACAATACCTTTGTGGTGATCGATGGTACAAAAAGGATAGTTGGCAGAAGGCACGCCGGCCTTTGTCATTGCATTGAACAAGGTTGATTTTCCAACATTGGGAAGCCCAACAATACCGCAGTTAAAACCCACAACTACCTCCTAAAAAAAGCGCCCTCATAAAGAGAGCGCAGCATATAAACGAAAAAAAGGAGACTGCAAACATTTTTCACCTTCGGCTTCGTAAGATGAGATAAATCAAATTGAGCACCGCGGTGGCGGCAGCTGCAACATAGGTGAGGGCTGCAGCGTTTAAAACAGCCGCAACACCATCGGCTTCCGCTTGATGAACAAGGCCTAGCTCGGAGAGTAGTTTTTTGGCACGCTTGCTGGCATCAAATTCCACAGGAACGGTAATCAGCTGGAAGACCACAACAACCGCAAAGAAAATAATCCCAATTTTAATAAAACTAAGGGAATTTAAAACAAAGCCGATCAAGATAAGCCAATATGAAAAGTTACTTCCAAGCTGAGCCGCGGGAGCAATGGTGTTGCGAAATTCAAGCAGCTTGTAGCCTTGGGCATGTTGAATGGCATGGCCAACTTCGTGTGCTGCTATTCCGTAAGCCGCAACAGACCGCGCGCCATACACTTGCGGAGAGAGGCGAACTGTTTTTGTTTTGGGATCGTAGTGATCATCTAAGCCTTCGCCATCGCCACCAAAGAAGCTTTTTTTCCCGGTTGGTTCAAGGTCACAGCGAATGCCAGCATAATCCATAATACGTTTCGCCACTTCTGCACCTGTAAGCCCTCCGTGGGCTGGAACTTGCTTGTATTTTTTAAAGGCACTTTTTACTTTGGATGAGGCAAACAAAGACAAGGCCAGTGAAACCAGCATCACGATGAGGTATGAGGGATCGATATAAAACATATTGTGTGCTCCTTTGTTTGTAGTGGGAAGCCATATGGAGGCTCTTCTCAAAAAGTCTATTCGTGATTTAATATAATAGACAAAGAGTGCAAGAGGCCAATGTGGAGCTGTATTTCTCTTCTGCCTAGGGAGATACTCCGCTTGCACAATTTGGGGATATAGACTACGAGGGCCGTGACTTTGTATCTTTGAACTAAAAACCAGTAACTAGTAACTGCTTTTAACATGGCAAATGAACTGATTATCAACGTTACCCTTGGCGAAACCCGTGTGGCTCGTTTGGAAAATGGCGTGGTGACCGAGCTTTTTATAGAGCGCGTTCATCAAGGCCACCTTGTAGGCAATATCTACAAGGGAAAAGTGGTGCGCGTGCTTCCCGGCATGCAGGCTGCGTTTGTGGACATCGGTCTGGAGCGGACGGCTTTTGTGCATGCTCATGATTTGATCAGCGAAGACAACATGGATGACAAAGGCCGCAAAGACCTTGATGACGATATCGACCCTCGAAAAAAGAAAAAAACGAAAGTGTATTCCTCTATTGATAAGCTGCTGAAAGAGGGAAATGAAATTTTGGTTCAAGTAGAAAAAGAACCAATCGGCACCAAAGGCGCCCGCATTACCTGCCATATCAGTCTTCCCGGCCGATACCTTGTCTACATGCCAAGTGTAAAACACTACGGAGCTTCGCGAAGAATAGAAGATGCCGAAGAGCGAACGCGGCTAAAGAACATCATCAAAAAATGTAGCAAAGATCACGTTGGTGGATTTATTGCTCGCACCGTTTGCGAAGGAGCAAGTGAAGCCGAAATTCAAGCTGACATTGAATACTTAACAAAGCTATGGGCAGAGATTGAAGTGTCGGCAACAAAAGTAAAAAGTCCATCACTTGTTCGCTCTGAACTTGGCGTGCTCGATAGAGTTGCTAGAGATCACTTTACTCCCGATATTGACCGCGTCGTTTTGGATTCGGAAGTGGCGCTCAATACCATTGAAGCTTTTATTTCGCAGTATATGCCAGACGCCAAAAGTGCATTGGAATTATATAGCGGAAGCGAACCTGTGTTCGATGCTTTTGGCATTGAGATTGAGATCACCAGAGCGCTTGGCCAAAAAGTTTGGCTGAAAAGTGGTGGCTATGTCATCATCGAGCAAACGGAAGCGCTTACGGCTATCGATGTAAACACTGGCCGTTTTGTGGGCAAGCGTGATGTGGAAGACACTATCGTGAAAACCAATCTGGAAGCGGTGAAGGAGATTGTCTATCAACTTCGTCTTCGCGATATTGGCGGAATTATTATTCTCGATTTCATTGACATGCAACGTGAAGCCAACCGACAAAAAGTGTATCACGCGTTGAAGGAAGCGCTTAGCCAAGACAAAGCCAGAACAAGTGTGACTAAAATTTCTGAGCTTGGTTTGGTGGAGATGACCAGAAAACGTACGCGAGAAGATTTGCGCCGCCAGCTCACAAACCCTTGCACCTATTGCGAAGGAAAAGGATATCTCAAAAGTGCAGCAACGCTTTGCTACGAAATTTTTCGCGAAATAAGAAGAGAAGTAGATCATATTGCGGGAAAACAGATTGTAGTTATTTGTCACCCTAAAGTAGCGCAAGCTCTCTACGATGACGAGCGTGAACAGTTAGATGACTTGGAAAAAAGAATTGGTCGCAGAATTTCCATTAGCGGCATGATCGATTACCACTTCGAACAGTTTGACGTTGAGGGGAAGTAAGTTCCCTCTTTGTCATCACGAGGAGCATAGCGACGTGGCCTGCCTGCCGGTCAGGCAAGGTGATCTCCTTGTTCAATTGCTCAGAGGAGATCCTTCTGTTTCACTCAGGATGGGCATAATGGCAAAAAATGTGTGCTCGAGTTACCACTATCCTAAATAAATTCAAATAGTTGTTGATACTAAATTCAA
>PCXC01000039.1:0-64035 GCA_002796345.1 Deltaproteobacteria bacterium CG11_big_fil_rev_8_21_14_0_20_42_23
AAACTCTGTACTGAACTTCTGTTGTCTTCCCATATTGCCCTCCAGTGAGAGCCTTACCTCTTTCAAACTGTCCGTCAAATCGGGGTCGGATCATTGTGTACTTGGCTGGAAGCAGTACTTCGGCAACGCTTCCACAGATGCTTCCATCGGTAAAGCCAGAGCGAAGTGCTCAGTATATTCCAGATGCCATGGTGATGAAAGTAAACTTGAAGGGAGAAGTAATAGCTTCCTTGTTTTTGGGTGGCAATTCGATAGATCAGGTAAATGATCTTGCGCTTACGAAAGGTAAAAAACTTGTTTTGGTGGGAGCGACGCGTTCTGATAATTTTCCCTTAAGTTCAGATGCTTATGTGAAAACAGTGAAGGGAGAGGAAGACAGTTACTTTGCTTTTCTTGCTCAAGTTTCATCTTCACTTCAAGAAATTCCTTTTTCAAGCTACCTCTACGAAGATCCATCTTATTCGTATTCAGTTTCGTCAGATGTCTGGGAGAGAACCTACATTTCAGGCTCGGTGCAAAACAAAGAAGAAAAACCGGGTGAAGTGCAGGATGAAGAAATCACTCCCGCCGATTATGATGCTGTAGTTCGTCAAGTTCACTTTGGCCTTGCTTCGAAGTCCACCGGTTTCCTCGCGGAAAATCCATTGGGAGTAGTTACTGCAGGTGATGAAGAGGAACAAGCTGTACAGTTAAACCAACAAGACGTGGGGAAAGGTGCTAGCAATCAAAGTGCCGCTGGTGGATGCAGCTTAATTCAAAAGAGATTCTAGCTTTTTGGCTCGTTTGAGCAGGAGTTTCACTTCGGGATCATGAGGATTTTTATGGTGCTCTTCACCTAGAACACAAATCAGTTCCTCAAGTTTTTTGATGGATTTTTTGTGTTCCTTTGCTTCCGAAATATAAGCGGCATATTCCTCAGGATTTGCTTCCAACAAAAGATATCGCCAATTAATCATATCTGAAACCGTAAAGGCATCTTCGATTGCTGCAATGTTCAATTCGGCCTGATGTTCTTTGGGATTCAGATAAGTTCCAAACAGTTTATCCATGAGCGGATTTACAATGGTGAAGTTGCAACGTTGATCCCAATGGTGGAGCAGGTGAATATCCTCGAGCCATTTGAAGTATTTGCTTCCAGCCCATTTGTGGCCTTTTACATGAAACAGCTTGTGGCATTTGCTGATGACACACTTTGCATACCACGCAACAGCAGCGATGAACGTGACGGTGGCAATGCTGATGCCATGTTGAAAGAGGAACAGCCCTGCCAGCAAAAGCCCAGGCAGAGACCATGTCCAGGCGATGCCTTTTTCTGCAGCGGCATACTCTTGAGCACGTTTGTAAATGGTGCCGATGGGGTAAATAATCATGTGGTGAATCCAATGATATCTCTGGCTTTTACGAATAAGGTAAGCACGTCGAGTCATCCAACTAACATGCTGAAACCAACGGTGATAAAGATAGCCAAAAAATTCTACCAGCAAGATGCCACGAATAAACATGACAAGAGGAAGTAAAACGTAATCTGCAATCCAAGCTGACATGCCACGCGCTACAAAAGCATCAAGCGCCATTTGGCTGAAGGGTTCCATCCACGAAAAGAGGAAAAGAGCGCCCAAGCCAAACCAACACCAGGCCCTGTACAACACTTCCTGAGCAAGAGTACGTCTAGGTTTTAGGGCTTGTTCGTAAATCATAGGCAAAGTGTAACTTTTTTTGCCCAAGACCGTCAATGTGAAAAACATTCACCTTAAAGTTGTTTATTGAGCTTGTATTTCTACTCCTTTCGTCAAAGCATCTCTAATCTCACCTCTTCTTCTTTCAAGTGCAAATGGAGGAAGATTGTTTGCATAAATATAATGTCCTATACGGCTTCCGGTTGAGCCTTCTGGAGCATGGGTGGTATCACCAGGCACAACCCAAAGTTCATGAGATAACAGACCCTCAAGTCCGCTGAGTTCACTGGGTGGTGTGGCAGTAACTGTTCCTGCATGAGGTGCTGCAAGCAGTTCAGTTCCAATATCATTGTCACGGTAAATGGGATTTGGTTTATAGTCTCCATCAAAAAGCGCCAAGACCCAAGCTTCGGCGAGATCAATACCGGTGAAGGCTTTGTACAACGGAACAATTGATCCGCCAGGAAGACGTAGTGCAGCTTCACCAAAAAGAATGCGTTGATCGGGAGTGAGGAAAAATTCAATGTGAGCAACTCCCGTTTTGTTTTGAACCTGAAGAGCGCGCAACATTTTTATTCCATATGCTATCATTGTTTCTTCTTGCGGAGTTCTTGCGTAGTGGCACGTCATATTCCCCGGAAAGGCAGCATTAAGAAGGGGTTCCGGGTATCGGCATAATTCGACGAACAAGTTTTCACCACCTCTAAAAAGTAAATCAACATGATATTCTGCAGCTGCGTTCACAAAAGCTTCTGCAATATAATGCTGTGATTTGCCTTGTATTTCATACCAGGCTTTTAAAAGTTCACTTCTCTTGTTGATCACTTTTGTTCCAATGCAACCAAAGCCAGTGCGAGGTTTGAGCACGATGTGAAAATCGTATTCTCGAGCAAAGTTGTAGAGGTCGGTGTAATTTCGAGTGAGATCAGTAAAGTCTGCCGTAGCCAGACCTTGCTTTCGAGCAGCTTGTTTCATCAAAAATTTATCACGTGCTAGTTTGGCGGAGTCTGGAGAAATTCCTACAAGGTTCAGTGCACCACTTAAGCTTGCGGCAGTTTCTACGCAAGCTTCGCGAAGAGGAAGAACATGGCGGACATTACTTCCTTCAAGTGCTTGTTGTACATGACGATGGTTGAAAACATTAGGCACTTGGAGAACTCTGATGCTGCCTGGTAATTGTGGGCGCTCACCTTTCGGAAGAACAAGCGTTGTACCAGCTCCTTTCAAAGCAGCGGCATTTGCCATGCTGGTGAGTTTGCTGTGGTAAGGGCCTACTGAACTTGCTCCAAGTGAAGGGCTGAGAACGACAAGCTGCGGTGTAAGTGGTTGAAGCATAAAATCTCCTTAAAAAGGATTCCGCGTGAGCAGAAATGAAAACAATAAATTGTGGGTAAAAAAGGATGTTTGGGCTAGAGGCCCATCATCATAGACATCATGACGAAAAGAGGTCCGTCCATGTTGTGGGCGGAGATTGCGGGTAATGCTGAGGAGAATGAAAGATTCATAAGACTTGGGAGAACTAGCCTTTTTCAGAGTTTACTGTCAAGTCCTAAAAAAGAGAGCTAAGGATTTGCGTGGGCTTGATGACAGGCAAAACATGTCTGAGATAAAAAGTCTAAGTCTTGATGCAAAAGTTCGGGGGATTTATTTTTGAGGTGCTTTTGCATGGTTTCCATCTGAGAAATAAGGGAGATGATGGGAGATTCAAGCTTGGTGTTTTTATTCATCTTGGAAATTATTTGTGCAGTGTTTTTCATTTTTTTCAATGTTTTGGCCACTTCTTTATAATTTATTTCAGCAGACGAAGAAAGTATTTCTAAGTTCACCCACTCGGAAGCCATGTGGGACATGTGTTTGCGAAGCATCTCATTATTTTGAGGCTCAGTTTTTGTTGCGGTATTTCCGTAAGCAAAAGCGGAAGCTGAAAAAATGCAGATGAAAAAAAAGAGAAGAAAAGAAAGGTGTTTTGGTTTCATAGGCTGGAGTTTCTATCAGATTACAAAATGAAGACAAGAGGAATCAAAGCGCATCACGTTCATAGGCGATGAGGCTTGAATAAAAGCTAAGGTCAGGGTTTTTATCTTGCAAGTAATGGAGGCGCCATTCATTTTCCAACAAAACAAGAGGATAATCTCGTCTGTCGTAAACCACTTGTGCATGATGATATTGGATAAACTCATCCAACTTTTTCTTATCTTTGGAATGAAACCAGCGAGAAAGGTTTGCGTTGATGGGCAGGAAATCTGCATCAGCACTGTATTCGTTAAGAAGTCTAAATTTCACTACTTCAAGTTGAAGTGTTCCCACAAGTCCAATGATGGTTTCGGAAGTATGCTTTCGGTGGAAAATTTGAGAAGCACCTTCTTCTGAAAGTTGTTCCAAGCCTTTGTGAAGCTGTTTCACTTTGATGGGGTTTTTGAGTTCAACGCGGCAAAAAATTTCGGGAGAGAAAAAGGGAATGCCTGTAAACTGAAGTTTTTCACCTTGCGTGATGGTGTCACCAATCATCAAGTTCCCGCGATCATTAATACCAATAATATCTCCAGCATAAGCAGTGTCTACATTTTTTCTATCTTGAGACATAAACTGAATGGCATTGTTGAGCTTGAAAGTGCGCTCTTTTCGAACGTGATAAATGTTCATGCCTTGTACAAACTCACCCGAGCAAATGCGCATAAAAGCTACACGGTCCCGATGTTTAGGATCCATGTTGGCTTGAATTTTAAAAATGAGACCGGTGAAGTTTTTTTCGGAAGGATCAACAACTCTGCTTTCGGCTTTTCGAGGTAAAGGTTGTGGCGCAAGATTGATGAAGCTTTCAAGCATTTCTTGAACTCCAAAATTATTAAGCGCTGATCCAAAAAAAACGGGGCTTACATTGCCTGCCAAAAAATGTTCTTTTTTAAATTCAGCTCCAGCTCCTTCAATGAGTTCGAGATCATCTTTCAATTTTTGAAGAAGGTGATCGTCAATTTTTTTGTTCAGATTTTTATCTTGGATATCGGTGAAGACTTCAGTTTCAAACTGAGTTGTTTTTGCGCCAGCTTCAAAAAGTCGCACTTGCTTTTTGTCGATATCGTAAACACCTTTGAAGTCCATGCCTTGGCCAATAGGCCATGAGAAAGGAAAACAGGGGAGGTTCAATTCTTTTTCAATTTGATCAATGAGGTCGAACGGGTCTCTTCCTTCACGATCAAGTTTGTTAATGAAGGTAATAATGGGCAGATTTCTATCTCGGCAAACTTCGAACAGTTTTTTGGTTTGCGTTTCAATTCCTTTTGCGGAATCGATGACCATGAGAGCGCAGTCAACTGCGGTGAGTACGCGGTAAGTGTCTTCGCTGAAATCTTCGTGGCCTGGAGTATCAAGCAAATTGATTTCATAATTTTTGTAGGTGAACTGCATCACTGAAGAAGCAACTGAAATGCCGCGTTGCTTTTCAATTTCCATCCAGTCCGATTTTGCAAAATGCTTTGCGCGTTTTGCTTTTACCACGCCAGCCATGTGAATGGCATTTCCAAAAAGAAGTAATTTTTCGGTGATGGTGGTTTTTCCGGCATCAGGATGCGAGATAATGGCAAACGTACGTCTGCGGCTTATTTCGTGTTGAATTTCTGAGCTAGCCATTTGCATGTGGCGATCTCCTAGTGAGATTTTGAGGGGGATGCAACTAAAAAGCTTGCGCGAAAAAGTGGCTAAAGTTATTACCTTTCTCTCATTTCATTTGAAGAGGAAACTTTATGGCAGTGGCACTCGAAATTCATCAGCTCAAAAAACATTACGGCTCATTAGTTGCGCTCAATAATCTTGAACTCAGTATTTCAGAAGGTGAATTTTTCGGCTTACTTGGTCCAAACGGAGCTGGAAAAACAACCTTGATCAAAACGATTATTGGTTTAGCACGAAGAACATCAGGTTCTATAAAGGTGTTTGGAAAAGATGTGGAAAAAGATTATCTCTATACACGAAAAATGATTGGCGTTGCGGCGCAAGAACCAAATATAGACCACTACTCGCCAATTCAACGTGTGCTTGAGTTTCAGGGCGGCTATCATGGCATGAATAAAAATGATCGAAGGGAAAAAGCTTTGGCTTTGCTGAAACAATTTGGCCTCATCGAAAAAAGAAAAGCGATGTTCAAATTTCTTTCTGGCGGAATGCAGCGAAGAGTGATGATTGCACGTTCCATGATGGGATCACCAAAAATCCTCATTCTCGACGAACCCAGCGCTGGAGTTGATGTAGAGCAGCGTCACGAATTATGGAATGCACTTCGCGATGTGAACAAACAGGGTGTGACCATCATTCTTACCACACACTATATTGATGAAGCTGAAGAATTGTGTGAACGCATTGGCATTATTAATAAAGGCGAAATTGAACTTATGGGAAATCCACAACAACTGATCAACAAGTATTGCGATCAGTATTTTATGGTGAATGGTGAAAAACGCAAAACCTTAGAAGGTCACGATGTGCGTGATGTAGAAGTAAAACAAGGTTCGCTTGAAGAAGTATTTTTAAAAGTGATTGGAAAATCTATGCATGAATGTGAGCAAGACAGTGAAGCCTCGAAGGATGTTAGTTTATGAAAAGATCACTTGTTCCTTTTTTGACTCTTGTAGAAAGAGAGTCGTATCGCATTTTCAGATTATTTAAGCAGACAGTTGTTCCTCCTGTGATTACCACGGTATTGTTTATCCTCATTTTTGGTTTTTCACTTGGATCTAGAATTCATGAAATTGATGGCTTCTCTTATATTCTCTATATCCTGCCTGGATTAGCGGGTATGGGAGTTCTGACGAATGCGTTTTCAAATACAACCACCTCAATTTTTTTGGCAAAACTCGACAAGTCCATTCAAGGTATTCTCACAGCTCCACTTTCGTATGTTGAAATTGTTTTAGCTTTTGTCTTGGGAGGAGTTGTTCGTGGTGTCGTGGTGGGATGTATTACATTACTTGTCGCCTATGGTATTACAGATCTTGCCATTGCATCTCCTTTTCTTACCTTGCTCATTTTTATTCTTTCTTCTTTTTGCTTCAGTGCTTTTGGAGTGTCGGCTGCGCTGTGGGCTGAAGAGTGGGATCAAATGGCAACGCTGATGAATTTTGTTTTAACGCCACTTACGTATCTTGGTGGTGTGTTTTATTCTGTGCAAATGCTTCCACCAGTTTGGAAATACATCTCACTGTGCAATCCTCTTTTCTACATGATTGATGCCACACGATATGCAGTCTTGGGAACTGCAGACCAGCCAATAGTTGTAAGTCTTTCTGTTTTGCTGGGTTTTAGTGTTTTTGCTTTTGCCTTGGCTCTCGTTCTTTTTAAACGTGGGTACAAAATTGTAGTATAAAAAAAAGCGGGCTCAAACTGAGCCCGCCCTTAGGTAAAGCGTGATGATAACATCCTAGTGCACTGGGAAAACATAATCCTGTTTTATAAAATTATCTCCTGAGGCAGCATTTGGATCACTGTACGAAAAAGCTCTTACATGCACTTCACTTATTCCCGTAGGTATGGTTACTCTGCATTCAGGATTTGTCGTAAATGGACACCACTTAATGTCTGAATAAGCTGCGCTTGTTCCAACTGCCACTTCGAATTTTGCAAATCCGTCACCATCAAATCTAAAGTGAACAATATCACCCGCATTGATGCTAGGGTTTGTGGCAGCACCGAGCATGAGCACTTTTTCTCCAGATTCTGGTTCAGGAGTAGGTATTGGCTCTGGTTCTGGAAGAGGCTCAGGTTCTGGTTCTGGAGTTGGTGCCGGAACTTCAGTTTGACTTCCTATTGAGACCTCAACATCTTTTATCTGAACAAAGTTTCCAGAACTTGCATTTACATCACTGTAGTAGAACACACGAACGAAGATCGAACTCACTCCAGTTGGAATTTCCTCTCTTGAGATGCATTTAGCTTGAGTGGTGAGTGGGCACCATCCAAGATCCGCATAGGCTAAGCTGGTTCCTACAGCAGCTTCAAATGCTACAAATCCATCATCATCAAATCTAAAGTGAACGATATCACCCGCATTAATGCTAGGGTTTGTAGAGCTACCAAGCATGAACACTTTTTTTCCAGGTGCTGGCGCAGGAGTTGGCTCCGGCGTAGGTTCTGGTGTTGGTTCTGGTTCTGGAACTGGCTCAGGTGTTGGCGCTGGAGCAGGCTCTGGGTCTGGATCTGGTGTTGGTTCTGGTGTTGGTTCTGGAACTGGTTCAGGCAGTGGCGCATTGTGCATGTGCGCTTCAATGCGTTCTGCAAGAACTCTTCTCATGTTGTAGACAGCTTCAGGTGAAGTGGCCGTAACATTGTCAACATTTGGGAACAGTGAATACGTCATATCACGAGCAAACTCTTCATCGCCAAGTTCTTTCAAGAGGTGAAGGTATTCGTAATCTTCAAGGCCTTCGCGAATGAGCTTAAAGCGAATGGATGCTACTGGAATATCATTTTGTCCACCGATGATACTTGGTTTTCCAGGGTAGAAGAGAGTACCGTCTCCTGATCCAGAGAAAGCACATTGTCCACCTGCATTCCATGCTGTTTTCAAGTTATATCCTACGTTGAAGTACAATTCTCCAGTGACATTTTTCTGAAAACTAAACCATTCCATCGCACGTGCTTGCATGGCAGAAGCATCGATTACATAAGATGGCCATCCGTTGTAATAGCTGCTGGTGCTGGTATCACAGCCATTTCCGCAACCGTGCGACATACAAGACTGATACCACCACATTTCTTTTTCTGAACCTTTTGCAAGATGCGTATCATACATTTCTCGAGTTCCGTAAGGAAGTCCTGCTCCCACCCAGTTAATAACAGGCACGAAGATATCGATAGAGTCTTCGATGCCTCTGCTGAGGGCTTCGGGATATCCAGTGGTAACAAGAGTTGGAATACCTGCACTTTGAACTGGTGCGGCTCGCGTTGGAATTGCACTCCAAGAACATCCAGCTGGTGGTTCATCACATGTGTAGTTGAAATAGGTGGTATCGTTCCAACCTTTTAACGCCATATGATCTTTCCAGCGTCTTACTTCACTTTCAGGATCACTTTGATTGAGCGTGTACATACTGAGGGCAGTAAGTTTTGCACCTTCAAGCATGGTGTCTGCAGTTCCGTCGAGAAGTGGTCCATAGAGTTCATCAAAGTGACTCCAGCCAAGAGACTCTTTTGGCCAATAGTAAATACTAGATTCAAGCGACACGCGATGATCCAGTGCCACACGTGCATAGAGAAGATTGTAGTGTTCAATACCAGCATCTCCTCCGCAACCACTGTAGCTTCCACCGTGTGCTACGCAAGGCGCATCCCATCCAAGAGCAAAGGCTGTTTTAAGCGAAGCCGTTGAAGGAAGATCGAAGTCAAACACACGCAACTGGAGAGGCACATCAATGGTTTCTGTGTCTGTTTCTACGCTCACAGTTCCTTTAAAAATACCGGCCGCAATTCCTTTTGGGACAAGGACTTCCACCCAAAAGTTTGATGAATCTGCAGCATTGATGTTGTGAGGAAGTGCATTACGTTTTTCTTGAAAGTAAGGATCTACATCAGGAATCAAAGGATCAGGCCAATTTCCGGCGGCACCTTCAAGGTTTGATGCAGATGATACAAAGTAAAGTCCTTCGCGATAAATGGTAAAAGCACTTGAAGCAATGCTTTCCTGGTTGGGTCCAGTTAATGAGCTCACGCGGATAGCATTAATTCTTCTTCCTTGCGATCCACCAGCAATCACCACCTGAAAAGGCTCAAACTCGTTTCGTGCGGCTTCAATTGCAACTTCTTTACCCGTTGGTAATGTTGCTCCGGGCCTAAATTTCTGCGTCGCATTTCCAACACCAATCCAATCGGGAACGTTTGAAGGTTCTGGAACTGGTTCAGGATCTGGAACAGGCGCTGGCTCCGGATCTGGGAGCGGTTCTGGTTCTGGAGTTGGTTCCGGAACTGGCACAGGCTCGGGATCAGGAACTGGAGCTGGTTCAGGTTCTGGTGCAGGCGCTGGTTCAGGTTCCACTACGGCTTCCTCGATGTTGAACGTGTGCATAAGCATTGCTGCCGTTTGTCCAACTGTAGCCAGTTGCTTGCCAAAGCTAGAATCGCTTAGGCTTCCATTGAGGTCTAAGTTAAAACCGTCTGTGCTTTCGAAAAGTAATTTTTCGTACACAAACTTGAAATGTGCAGAGTTGACGCCAAATGGATTTTTATTTGTTCCAAGATCTGGTCCCGAATAATCTTTTACCAGCTGAAGGAAATCTGCATTTCCTCCTGGGAATCTTCGATAAAGTCTATTTTGTGTCACAATCACATTGCTAAGCGGTCGTTTAGCCTGAAGTGACGGACATTTTTTTGTGGTGAATACTCCAACAGAAACGAGGTACGAAAACACGGGAGCATCTGGACACTGCCAACCCGTGAAGGCCATGGCTTCCTCGTAGCGTCCACTTACGCGAACGTACATATCGATGAGCTGTTCCGTAAGAATGAGCGCATCTGGATTGACCATCGTTTGGCCTTCTGCAAGAGGCATCATACCATTATCAATCAGAGCTCGTAACTCTGCTTCGAAAGGATGCCCTGAAATGTCGGTGATGTTATCACTGAGCGCCGCTTGCAGGTTTGGTGCGGCCAAAAGAAAGAGGCCAAGAAGAAAAAAAACTAATGTAATCTTTCTTGGCCACTTTTTACTTCTCCACCATCTTATTTTCTCCATATATCCCCCTTATTGTAACCGTCGACTATGCTGCTCTTTCTGTAAGTATGCTGTCGATGCTATCAAAGAGGATGGGTGCCCTAGAAGGCCTTAGAATTCTGATTGTGCGGGGAGTGTTGATAGAAATCCGGCGCAAAGTGATTTATGATTCATTTTGCGGACTTAGTGTATGTAGGGACTACCAAATTTTCGGCAGATGGCCAAAAAGTGGGAAAGAAGAAAGTTGGGGAACAGGTGAAAAGGCTAGTCTAAAGAGAGTGTTTTTTGTTCATTTCCTTTGAAGAGAAAAATAATCTACGGCAAAGGGGTGATTTTAAAGTGCCCAAAGGCAAAGCCAAGATCCCAACCTTTGCCTTTTCCCGAAAGGGTGAGGCCAACGTTTCCATTCCACAAGGCAGCTGCCGAGGCAGATGAACTTGCTCCAGCGTGTGCTTCTGATTGGGCATAGCCCCCAAAGAGTTTTTCGATGTCATGCACCTTCGAAAAAGTGCCTTTCCCATTTACAATTTCGTTTTTTCCAAAGCTAATGCCGCCGCCTTTTGTCCTGATTTTTACGGAAGCAGTTTGGCCATTGTCGCAGGAAATCGTTCCCGTTCCCTTTCCAGATTTATAGAAAACGGACCAGCTTTTTAAATTGAAGCTAAGCTGGCAGGAAACCGTGCCAAGTTCCTTTTCTTCACTTGCGGCGTGAAGTGTTTGCGCGCTGGCAAAAGAAAAAAGAACAAGAAGGAAAAAGAAAGATGCAATAAGCTTAAGTGGTTTCATGTGAAAACCTCCTTTGTTGAACGTCAGGGAAATTAAAACCTCATTTCTGTTGCGAATGTCAAGTCTGTTCAGTAAAAGGGCGCGATGAAAAATGAACCAAGCCAAGAATTAAAGGATATTTTTAAAACCTTAGAGAAAAAAACGGAACATGTTTTTATAACGGGTGGTGCAGGAACGGGCAAATCAACGCTGCTTCAGTATTTTCGGGAAAAGACAAAAAAGAACTGTGCCGCACTGGCGCCAACTGGTGTTGCAGCGGTGAACATCAAAGGGCAAACTATTCATTCTTTTTTCGGCTTCAAGCCAAATGTGACCTTGGAAAAAGCAAAAAAAGCTGCAAAGACTTTGCTGAAAAATGAAAAGGGCGAGCTCTACAAAAAGCTAGATTGCCTTATCATTGACGAAATTTCCATGGTGCGGGCCGACCTGATAGACTGCATAGATCAGTTTTTGCGCCTTGTTCGCGGAGATGGCTACACTCCTTTTGGGGGAGTGCAGCTTTTGTTTTTTGGTGATCTTTACCAACTTCCTCCCATTGTTCCTCCGCTTGAGGCTGAAAAATTTTATCAGCTTTATTCAAGCCCATATTTTTTTGATTCACACGTTTTTGGCGAGATCCATTTAACGCGCATTGAATTGACACAAGCTTATCGTCAACATGAACCAGAATTTATTTCCATCCTTCACAAAATTCGTGAAAAAAAAGTAACGCCACAAGATCTTGATTGGCTCAATCAACAGTGCTGCGGAAAAAAACCAGATCATTTGGCAGTTTACCTTACACCACTCAACCGCAAAGCCTTTGGTATCAACGAACAGAAGCTGACCACACTTTCTGGAAAAGAAATGATGTATCAAGCTGAGCTGACGGGAAAGTTCGATCAAAAAGCTCTTCCCACTGAAATTGAATTGAACCTCAAAGTGGATGCGCAAGTAATGTTGCTGAACAATGATCCTCATAACAGATGGGTGAATGGCAGCGTTGGCACTCTTTTGCGTTTGGGAAAAGACAGCGTTTCAGTTGAACTTGAAAACGGAAGTGTGCACGAAATTGAACCGCATACGTGGGAATTGTTTGAATATGAACTCGAAGGCAAAAAACTGCAGACGAAAAGTGTGGGTTCGTTCACTCAGCTTCCGCTTAAATTGGCGTGGGCACTTACCATTCACAAAAGCCAAGGGAAAACGTTTGAGCAGGTGGTGGTAGACTTGAGCACAGGCACCTTTGCTTCGGGCCAAGCCTATGTGGCGCTTAGCAGATGTAGAACGCTCGCGGGTTTAAGCTTGGTGAAGCCGCTGCGCGTACATCACATTTTAGTGGATGCAAAAGTAGGGCAATTTATGAGTTTAGAGTAAACACTACTTTGCAGACTTCACATCCAATTGATGTTGGCGTTCTCTGCATCGTGCTTTTGTTTTTTCGGGAGCAATGTGAAAACACTTTGGACAGGTGACACCTTTTTCATAAAGAGGAGATTTAATATCTTCCGGCGCAATAGGATTTCCGCAGCCAAAACACATGTTGTGTTTTCCCACTTTCAAGCCATGAGCAACAGCAACCCGTTCATCAAACACGAAACACTCACCTTGCCATTTGCTTTTTTCTTCAGGAATTTCTTCGAGGTATTTTAAAATGCCACCTTTAAGGTGATAGACATTTTCAAAGCCTAAACCTAAAAGATAGGAAGTGGATTTTTCGCAGCGAATGCCACCAGTACAAAACATAGCGACTTTTTTATGTTTTTGTGGATCTAGATTTTTCTTCACGTACTCAGGAAAATCTCTAAAATTGCGAGTTTCCGGGTTTCTTGCATTTTCGAAAGTTCCAATCTGATATTCGTAATCGTTTCTGGTATCAACCAAAATAACTTCAGGATCTTCAAGAAGGGCATTCCAGTTTTTTGGCTCAACATAAGTGCCAACTTTTTTAAGCGGGCTTACACCTTCTTGGCGAAGCGTTACAATTTCTTTTTTCACCAAGATTTTAAGACGTTTGAAACTGCAAAAATCGGCATAAGATTTTTTCTGTTCAAGTTTGGCAAAGCGAGCATCAGCTTGAAGATACGCAAGAAATGCATCTATAGATTCTTCAGATCCAGTAATGGTGCCGTTGATGCCTTCGTTGGCAAGAATGATAGAACCCTTGATGTCATTGCGTTTGCAGAACAAGAGAAGATCATTTTTTGTTGTATGTGGATCTTCAAGTTCAACAAAAGTGTAAAAGGCTAAAATGCAATACGTCTTCATTTTCTTCTCCTACTCACAGCAACCGTCGCCGTGGGCGTGGCCGTGATCCATCTCTTCTTGGGTTGCTGCGCGTGTTTCAATTAATTCCACATCGAAGCAAAGATCGACGCCAGCTAGTGGATGGTTGGCATCCAACGTAACAAGGTCATCACTCAACTCGGTAACGCGAAAAACTTGACCTTCCAGCTCGCCTTCGGCAGCTTGAAGCTCGGCTCCAATTTCAATGTCCTCGAGGGGAACATCTTCTCTTGGAATTTTGAAGACGAATTTTTCGTTGTATTCACCGTAAGCTTCCGACGCTGGGATAAACACTTCTTTTTTATCGCCATTGTTCATAGTTTTCACCGCTTCTTCCAAGCCGGGAATAATTTGTTTTCTGCCTTCAAGGTAAGAAAACGCATCACCGTTTCGTGAAGAGTCTATTACTTCACCTTCTTGATTGGTGAGTTGGTAGTGAATGGTCACAATGCGTTTCGACATAAAAAACTCCTTTTTGGGGAAAATAGTGCCGCAGCCATAGCGACTTCATGCTTTTTTGGCAATAGCTTTTTGGCTAAAATCTCGAGTTTAAGGCTTAAAATGGTCAAAGCCAGAGCTTTTGAGGGTGAAGGGCTTTCCCTTTTGTGAGTATTCGAGCTTTTTTCCTTTTTGGCACATTCCAATGCAGAAAGGCTTGTGGCCAAACGCTGATGCATACTTGGCTTCAAAGGATTTGCTTTTTTTGCCATCCACGCTGAAGAGTAGCGCATAATCCTCTCCGCCGCAAAGAGCCAAAGGATAAGGTGGGAGTTTCTTTCGCTGAACAAGCGTTTGAAATGCTGCGGAAAGCGGAATATCTTCAAGCTCAACACGCGCTCCCACGGAAGAAGCCGATAGCATTCTTCGGAGGTCCAGATCGAGCCCATCCGAAATGTCCATCATGGCGTGCACTTCTTTTTGTGTTGCCAGCCATTGTCCTTCGCGCAGAAAAAGGCGCGGTGAAAGATGAGATGAAACAAGCTTTTTTTCCACGGCTGAAAATGTTTTCTGTTTCAACAGCAGCTGCAATCCAAGTGCTGAATCCCCCAATGTTGAAGTGACATACAGGAAATCATTTGCTTTTGCGCCATTTCGATATTTTATCTTCGCCGTTTTTATCTTTCCCATAATGGTGATATTGATAAAAACATGCTTGGGAGATGTGCTTGTGTCTCCACCTAAGACTTTTATTTCAGCTGCATCTGAAATTTTTTTCAGGCCTTTATAAAAATCTTTAATCCACTTTTTTGAAATTGATTTTGGAAGTCCAAGGCTAACGAAGGCGCAACAAGGGTTTCCGCCCATGGCTGAAATGTCACTGATATTCACCAGCATACTTTTTTTCCCAAGTTCTTGTGCCGAAATGAACTTGAGCTTGAAGTGAATGTTTTCAATCAGCTGATCGGTGCTAACTAAAAGCGATGAAGTTTTATCAAGAGGCAACACCGCACAGTCATCTCCAATGCCTGCTTCCCGTTGATGACGGTGGCTGGAAAAAACTTTTCGAAGGTAAGTGTAAAAACTTTCTTCATGATGAAATGACGACGAAGGCATGCCGAGGTCTTATTCCGCAAAAGGAGAAACCACAAGAACGAAAACGGGGTGGAGTTTCTTCGAGTAGAGATAATCGAAGAAAACTAACGATCAACCCTTGTAATAATGCCGCTAGAGGTACAGTCCCCATCGGATTGAAGGTTACAAGTAATATCAATGGCAAAACTGCTTGTAAAATCGAGACCTGTTAACGCTGTAATGCCGTAGTTTGTAAAGGTACTAGCTGCAAAAGGAGAGCTTTCAAGTGCTGATAGTGAGACCTCAGCTGTGCTTGTTCCGGTTCTCACCATATCAAATTCGAAGATCCAAGTTGACGTTGGAGCGCTGAAGTCTCCATTATAGGAAATAGAGCCAACAGAGGTTGAATCGACTTTTACCGAAAGGATTTGAGAGCTTGTGGCAGAAACAAGCGATGTTCCGTAGGTTTTCACATGAAGTACCTCGCCCGTGTTATTTAGGGTATTTGCCGGAATGGTAACGGTATTCACAGTCTCTTCAGATCCGGTGATTGTGTTTGAAGCATCGGTAGTACTGACGGATACAAGACTTGAACAATTTGAACACGTAAGCGCAAAAGGCACAGCTGAAAATTCGTTCCGTGGTAACATTTCGCTATCGGTGCCTACCGTGATGCCCAGATAGAGAGCGGATTCTAGGCTTGGCAAAGCATTTGAGCTTGTTCCAAGTGTAGTGCTATAAAAGCCATTTGAAACAGCAACTGAAAGCGTGCCACTCGACCATGCTGCAGTTCCACCTGTTGCAGCTGTGTAAAGTTGGAACACCATGTCTGTTGTGGCATTCACCACATTTCCGCTTGCATCAGTCAGATAACCTTGAACCGGAATTTGCGTGTTATCAGCTCTTAGCGAAGAGAGTGGAGCTAGCAGCGCCAGATTGAAAAGGCAGAGGATAATGAAGAATTGTTTACGCATAAAAACCTCGGGGTTTATTTGTGTTAGAGACTGTCAAAAAGGGTTTCCCCTATAGCTAAAATGTTATCCGCAGCTTTATTGTTTGTAGATGTGTTTTGCTGCGTAAAGCCATCCGCAGAAATACACGCTGAATTTGCATAGCTGCTTGATGTAGACTTCACAATTTTACCAATGCAGTTTAACTTTATCCCCGAAAAATCAGCCGAGCTGCTCGTGGTTGTTGTAGTGGTGGTAGAGCCCACTTCAATGCCTCCGGCTACACAAGCTCCACCTCCAAAAAAGAGGAGGGTGAGAAGAAGATAGAAAAACTTTTTGCTGCCTTTCAGCATAGGTACAACCTCCGGAAGTCCTTAAAATGACTGCAAAACCTCACACAGCCAGACCGTAAGTTTAAGCCAAAAAAAGCGTAATTACAAGGAGTTTTGTTTTTTCTGGTCCTTTGAGTCACCACCTTATCTAAGGCTTGTTTTTTTTCGAAAGCTTGCTAGTGGGCATGCACGCTTAAAGCCCTAAAAAAGCCCATCCTCTGAGGTATGTGAATGCGACAAAAATTTTTCCATTTTCTTTCGAAGCTCATCGAAAAAAAGTCTCTCTTTATTATCATCGCCGCCACTTTTTTTTCATGCGCCAGCATTTTTTTTGCTTCCACGCACATCAGAATGAATTCAGATTATGATGATTTGGTTTCAGAAGATCTTCCGTATCACAAAAGGTACAAAGATTTTTTGAAGGAGTTTGGCGATCAAGAATATTTGTTTGTCGTCGTGGAAAAGGGTGAAGATTCAAAACGAGCAAAAGCATTTATCGATGCTTTAGCAAAGCGCTTAAAAAATGAAGCAACTTTAGAAGAAGTGTTATGGAAAATTGATCAGCCAAAATTAAAAACTTCGTTTCCTCTTTATCTTTCTCCGTCAGCGTTAGATGCAACAAAAGATTTCGTCCAATCGCATCAAGCGTTTACACATTCTCTTCTTTCCATTCATCATTTGGCTTCGCTTTTTTCTGTCGTGAATCAAAGTTTCAATCAAGTGCAGCCTTCTGCGGAGCACGAGCCTGTTTTTGAAAAAGGTTTTCAGTTTTTAAACGCTTTGCTCAAAGATCTTTCCAGTGTTTTGCGAGGAGAAGAAAGAAAAGCGATTTCACTTGAAGAAACACTAATGGAACTTGATCCAGAATTTGATTCTGATGCCTATCTCAGAAGCGGTGAACTCTACTTTCTTTTTCTCATGCCCAAAAAAGATTTTGGCACCATGGAAGTTATTGCCGAACCTCTTCAAAAAATTAGAGAACATTTAACAGAAGTAAAAAAAGAATTCCCAGAAGTGAAAGCGGGATTAACCGGAAGACCAGTGCTTGCGGCTGATGAACTTGCAGCAACAAACAAAGACATGACACTCGCAACCACCTTAGCTTTGCTGTGTGTTGGGTTTTTATTTGTTTTCTTTTTCCGCTCTGTTTCTCGTCCAGCACTTGCAATGCTTACTTTGGTGATGGGTATTTCTTGGACGTTTGCTTTTGTGGCTTTGGTATTTGGTGAGCTCACTATTTTGTCTATTGTGTTTGCTCTCATTTTGATTGGAGCTGCAGTTGAATATGCCATCCACTTTGTGGCGAGATATCAAGAGGAAATACAAAAGCACAATTCGCTTGCAGATGCAGTTGAGCAAACCTTGCAAACTGCTGGCAGGTCGAACATGACCAGCGCGCTTACCACGGCAGCAGCTTTTTTTACATTTACGTGGACAGATTTTACGGGGCTTGCAGAGTTGGGCGTCATTGCAGGAGTGGGAATTGTCTTGTGTTTGCTGGCGATGACACTTGTTCTTCCTGCGTTGCTTTACACGAAAGATAAAACCCTTTCTCAAGAACAGCGTAGGCACACGTTTCCTTTTCAGGTCCCAGCTTTGCTAGGTCTCTATCGTTATCCTAACCGTGTTTTGCTTGGCTTTGTTCTTTTTCTTTTTATGTTGAGCCCATTTTTTGCTCGGGTTTCATTTGATAACAATTTGCTTCACCTTCAACCTGATGGGCTTGAATCAGTTGAGATGGAGCACCTCATCCAAGAAAAATCGAGCGAGCGCAGTTGGTTTGCAAATGTTCGTGTTGATACACTTGAAGAGATGCAATCTCAAATTGCTCAATTGAAGCAATTGCCTGTTGTTGATCATGTTGAGTCGATCACAAAATTAGTTCCAGATGAGCAAGAAAAGAAACAGCAAATCATTGCTGATATTCGATCTAAGCTTGGAAACATTTCTTTTCCTCAGCTTTCAAGTTCTGTGCAAAAAAACGAATTGCTTCATCAATTAGATTTGTTTCAGAAAAAAATATTAAGCCTTCAAGATGCAGCTTTTAGTTCTGGGAAAATTGAAGAGGTTAATGAGTTGGAACATTTCAGTTCGAATATAACAGAATTTTCTGCTTTGCTTCAGCAAGCTGACGAAGCAACATTAAAAGCACTGCAAGCATATCAATCGGATTTGCTTGGTCCACTTCGAACTGCGATGCTTTTAGTTGTGCAAGCGCTTTCTCCGGAAAAGCTTGCTGTGTCTGATTTTCCCGAAGCCATAACTCGCCGTTATATAAGCTCAAAAGGTGCCTATACTTTCTATATTTATCCCAAAGAAAATATTTGGGATCCAGATGCACTTGATGCATTTGTTACTGCTGTAAGTGCAGTCAACCCAAATGCATTTGGAACACCGTATGAAGTTCATGAATCAGGAAAGCTCATGAGAACAACTTTTCTCTATTCAGCCATTTTTGCTTTTGCTGTTATTCTGTTTTTAGTGTGGTTTGATTTTAAGGCCATCATTCCTACATGCCTTGCAATTGTGCCTCTCATGGTAGGCATGTTTTTATTGGTGTGTGTGATGGGGCTTCTTTCTCTTTCGTTCAACATGGCAAATTTCTTTGCTATTCCCATTTTGATTGGAGTTGGAGTTGATAGTGGTGTTCACTTAGTTCACCGTATACTGCACGAACGAAATCTTTCAGCGCTTGGCACCGCCACCGCTAAAGGCGTGTTGCTTACGGTGTTTGCCAATGCCATCGGTTTTGGAATGATGATGATTGCAAGTCACAAAGGGCTCGCAAGCCTTGGAAAAGTTATGGCAATTGGCTCGATTACGTGTTTGCTTTCAGCTGTGGTGTTCATGCCACCGTTAGCGGCTTTGCTCTTAAAGCTTCCTGCGCTTGACAAGAGTGCAAGAGGCTCTTAGAGCAGAGGCCCTTCAAAGAAACTTGCTTGAGAAGATGAGAAAAAAATGAAAAAAACTCCAGACATTCTTTCCAATGATGAACTTGTGGAACTTTTGTTCACAGAAGAAGATCATCTCAAACGTATTTATGTAGATGAGATGCTTGAACGTATAGATGAACTGCGTGAAGAACTTGCAAGTATTGTTTCAGATAGGTTCCTCTGGATGATCGATGGCGCCGAATGGTGGGCAACGTTGCATGCTACCTACATCCTGGGTGCAGCGGGAGATGAAAAAACTGTTGTTCCTCTGCTTTCTGCACTGCGTTGGTCCGATGCCTATGACAATGCTTGGGTTACTGAAGAGCTGCCATCTATTTTTGGGCAAGTGGGTGAGCCTGCGGTAAAATCGCTCATGCAAGTAGTGAGCGACAAAAGCGCAGGATGGACTGTGCGGTCAGTAGCTCTCGATAGCCTTGCTGCTATTGCGCTTGTTCATCCTGATTGCGAAACAGATTTGCTTTCGTACATCAAAAGTATTCTCAAAGATAAAAATGAAGAGCATCCTCTAAAAAGATCGGCTGCAATCATTTTGCTCGATTTTCGGCAACAAGATATGCGTGAAGAACTTTTGCTCGTAGCGCACAACGAAGTAAGGCTTGGCGGTGAAATGGAAACCGTGCGTCCCATTTTAACTCCCGAAGATGTTGAACGAGAATTAAAAGTAAGTATCCGCGCCGAAGAATTTTATCTTCGCAACTGGCTTCGTTTTTATGACGACGTTGAAATCAGCAGAAGACAACGGCTTGGGGTTGATGGCGATCAAAAAATAAGAGTGATGTCTGCGTTTAGTTATCAAAGTGAAGAAGGGTATGGCCTCGCCGAAGGCTTACGACTTTGTCCTTGTGGAAGTGGTTTGATGTATCGAAACTGTTGTTGGGAAAAATTACATTAGACCTTTCTCTCTACGAAACATGTCTTTGCAATTTACCTCTAATGAATATGAAAAAAGAGAAGCAGTGCCATCATCAACATCCCGACTGCCAATGAAATGAATGAGCTAATACGCCCTTTGTTTTCGTGAAATGCCTCCGGAAGTAAATCACACGTTGCGACATACAAAAACGTTCCGCCAGCCAGAGCTTGCGCTGTACAAAGCATTTGCGCCGACATTGCATGACTTAGCTTTAAGCTTGCAATGGCAGCAAGTGGTGAAGTAAGCGCAAAAAATACAAGAAGTGCAAAGGATTTAAGGGGTTTGAAACCTGCCAAGCGAAGTACAGTTGCAAGTGAAAACGCTGCGACCGCTTTGTGCGAAACAATGGCAATAAACAGTGGAAGCGCAACATGAGGCAGCGCAAATGCAAAGCCCAAGCTGATTCCCTCGGCAAGGGCATGAATGCTCAGTCCCATTAAAGTGGTATATCCAATTACTTTGTGACCATGCGAACAATGGTTTCCGCAGTGACGTTCGTGTTGGTTAAAGAGAACGCGTTCAAAAAACAGCAGCGCCAAAAATCCCAAAAGTAAAATGGCATTGTTTGAACTTGGAGTGCCTTGGCCGTTGATTTCAGGCAGAATGTGCAAGAAGAGAGCTCCTAAAAAAATACCAGCCCCGAAGGCAATAAACAGATGAAGTGTTCTCTGTGACCAGTTTTTAAGCAAGGGCAATACTGCACCTAAAAGAGTTAAAACAAACATTCCCAGCAGATAGGAGTTGTATTGTGTAAGCATAGCCTAAGTGTTCCCTTTAGTGAAAATCGCTTCTACGTTTTCAGCGCTTGAGTGTCAATCGGCATTTAAAGTGGGGTATCTCTTTGAAAAAAGGTCGATTCTTGCTTTTTCTCACGGAGTTTGATACAGTGCAAAAATGCCAAAACGAAAATCCCAATTAGAAGCTAAAACATCCACCCAAGGCCAGATGGGCTATCCCGAAATTGAGAAGCTCATCGATTCAGAGCATTTTGATGAGGTGAATGGGGCCTTCTCCCGTGCCTATGATGAGTTGGTAGAAGTGGAACGAAAGAAAAAAGGCCTCAAAAAAGGCAAGGATGCAGCCAAGGGAATGTTGTCCATCGAGCTCACCATGGAGCTTTTCCGCGAGCTTCTTTCGCTGAAATATCAACTTCAAGAAGAGTTGAAGAAAAAACATCAACAAACACATGCTAAGTAACTTATATGCTTAAGTTTTTCCAGTTTTCGGAAGCTTTTGCCCTTTCAAAAGAAAGGGCTTTTCTTTTTTAAATGGAGCGCTTCTATCCACTTGAAATGATTTAGCTTTGGAATATTTACTGAGAAGTGTATAATAAAAAATACGTTTAGAGCAACTTTGTGTAAGCGCTTCACCGATAATACAAGTGAAATCATTGTGGAGGCACTATGGCAGGATTAGAGGCAATAAACACACAACAAATTAGGGCACAAAGTTCTGCTCGTGCCATGACCACCAAGAGCGATGGTGGAGAGGCCTTTTTAGGTATTCTTGAAGCCCTGGGACCTGTAACGGCAGAATCTGCAGCTCAAGCTGGAGCGGGAGTAAATTCCCAAACCGTTTTGTCTTCAGCTTTTTCTGGTGTGTCAGCCAGCAGGCATCAACTTGGCGGAGTTCCCAGCTATAGTTCGGCCACTGGAAGTGGAACCTATGTAGGCGGAGGAGTGAGTTCTACCAGATTTAACCCAAGCGTGAGAGCTGCATCTTATGATGGCAGCGGCCCGGGCGATCTCAACGCAGGCAGTGCAGATACTTTAGCAGACAGAGCCGCGCTCCTTGATCAAATGAACCAAAGCAATACTGAACTGCTTCAATTGCAAGCGCAAATTCAGTCAACCTTGCAGTCATTTAACATTAAATCGAACATTCTTTCAGCCGATCACAGAGCACGAATGTCGATGATTGAGAAGTTTACAGCGCGAGGATAATAAACGTGAAGCGGAAAGAGGCGAAGACGAAATCTTTGCCTCTTGCTTGCTTCTTCACGCAAGATTAAATACTGATTTGTGGGGGGATAATTATGGTAAGTCTCGATCGTAAATACCTGCTGGTAATGATGGAAGCGGGTTACGTTTATTTGGGCATGCAACGTTTTGAAGAGGCAACAAAAGTATTTGAAGGCATTGCTGCTCTTGCTCCTGACAGTGAAGTTCCTATTGTAGCCCTTGGTGGAGTTTCCTTTTGCAAGGGTGATTTCAAAGATTCCATTCGGCACTATAAAAAAGCCCTCAAAATTGATCCCGACAGCCTTTTTGCCAAGGTGTATTTAGGCGAAGCGCTTTTTTTCTCAGGAGAAAAAGAAAAGGCCATGAATTTTTTGCAAGAAGTCTTGAAAGCAGATCATGATGGAGCCGCCGGCAATTTTGCAAAGGCACTTCTTGAAGCTATCGATCACGGATTTACACCAGGAATGATTCTGGAAAAAGAAGGAAAACAAGCTCATGCAAAAGCGCAAACACAAGTACATTAGTCTTCTTTCACTTTGCTTTCTTTTGTTTGTTTCTTGTGCTCGCATTACGCTTTTTCAAAACCTAAGCGAGCAAGATGCAAATGAGATTTTGGTTCTTCTTCAAGAGCATGGTATTGCTGCCAACATTGGCGAAGAAAAGCGCCAAAATGAAATCTTCTTTTCAGTCGAAGTGAATAAAGAAGAGCTCTCGAAAGCTCGTTCACTTTTAGTAAAGCATCAGCTGCCACGCAGGAAAGAACTGGGTTTGCCGGGAGTGTATAAAGAAAAAGGTCTGATCCCAACGCCCGATGAACAGAAAGCTCGTTATCTTTTAGCGCTTAAGGGTGAGATTATAAATTCACTCGAAAAAATTCCAGAGCTCATCGATGCTGATGTGGTCTTGAATATTCCAAACCAAAGTGAATTTTTACGAGAAGAAGAAAAAAAGCGAAAACGTCCAACTGCATCTGTGATTGTGCGAGCCAAACCAACTCTGGTTGGCAACCCAGCAGTTACCGAAGCGAAGATACAACAGTTTGTGGCCAACGCCGTGGAAGGCCTTAATCCACGCGATGTTGCGGTGATCATCAGTTATATTCAATCGGATGAACGAATTGGCGCAGAGTCTTCATCCTCATTGGTACCAGAAGTGATGGACGTAAAATCTAGTTCAGCTGCAGATTCAGCGTCATCTTTTCCTTCACTTGAAACAGATGAAAGCCTGTTGGGCTTAAACCTTGATGCTTCCTCGAAAGAAAAACTTCGACTCTACTTTTTAGGTTTCTTTACACTTTTACTTTTGCTCTCAGCCGGCCTGATTGTGAGCATTGTAAGTGCTGCTCGTATGCGTAAAAAAGTAGCTATGCTTTCAGCGGGAGAACCGCGTCAGGCCTTGCATCCAGGCTCACAGAACGAAGAGTTTGAAGAGGCTGAAACCGAAGATGAAATGGACCAAAATGAGGAGCCTTTCTAAGCTGCTGGAATAATTGAGTTTATTTTTTAAGTTTTTTTCATTTTGAAACAACTCAGCTATGCGAAAAGACGATAATGAAGAAGAGAATAAAAAGTGTATAATGAAAACAAAAAATGGAGTTCGCGGTGGACGGTATAAAACCAGATTTAATTAAATACGAGATGAGGATGGTGCAGGGCACAAATCCTCATGAAAAGGCGACCAAACGTCCAGGCGCTTTTTCGCGCTTTTTGTCTGGTGTGGGAAGAGTGTTTGGCGCAGTAGCGGCACCACTTTCGTTTATCTTTCCGCCGGCAGCCATCGCTGCAGCTGGTTCCTACGGCTTGGCCAGTATGGGTGATCAAGGCCAACAACGAGCTGCAAATAAAGTAGCCGAAGAAAATGCACGTAATCAAGCAACTACAGTTGCCTTTCCAGGTTTAAGCACTGGAGCTGCGTCACCGCTTCAGCCGGCATCTGCAGCAGGATCAACGCCTGCAGATCAAGAAGTAATGAATGTGTTGTTTGCCCGAGGCAGCCTCATGACCGAGCAAGCGCATTCATTGAAAGATGACAATAAAGGGATTTAGGGAGGTTAGGATGAATGTAAAATTTCCAGGAATGAGAGCTTTACGAGTTATCTTCAACGAAGCTAAACCAAAAAACGAACCATCAAAAAGTAACTCCTCATCAAATCCATCTGCATCAGCATTTGCGGCGAGTGGGAGTAACACATTTGGTCTTGTAGCAAGCAGAACGGTAGGAAGACCTTCATCAGCTTCTCTTCCTCCTCTCAGTCCTAAAGAAGGGGCTGCAATTGACAAGGACCTTCGCGATCTAAGCCTTGGTATTGCAGCAGCAAAACACCTAGGTCTTCCAGCAGAAGAAGAGAAAAACGCTGCACTGCGTATTGCAATGCTGCACACAATGCTCGAAAAAGCATAACTTCCAATCCTAGAAAAAAGAGAGTAAAACCTGGGGAGTGAAATCCCCATTTTTTTTGGCCAAGCCGCAAATAAGGATTGGAAAATTGAGATTTTGAACGCTGTCTTTTTAAAAAAACTTTATAATTCAGTAAGTTATGTATATTTTGATTTTTGCATTCCGTGGCATGTTTTCTGCATTTTTGTTCTGCGTACGAATTCATGAGGGGGTAGCATGGCAAAAGTAGCCACAAAGAAGAAAGAAAAGGCTGAAAAGTCCGAGCGCGTGGCAAGAGCGAGGCAGAGCGCACACTCAAAAGTGAAAACAGCCCGAAGCAACAGTGCTGTGAAACAGAGTGAGCTTTCGAAAAAAGACTTGGCAGAAATGAAGCAGCGAAATGATCTTATCGATCAGTACATGCCGTACGCTGCATCTATTGCGAATCGAGTTTGTCAGACGCTTTCTTCCGCGGTTGAATTTGATGAAGTGCTTTGCAACGCAAGACTTGGTTTGTTGGAAGCCGCAAAACGTTTTGATCCAGAGCAAGGTGTAGATTTTAGAACCTTTGCTTATTACCGCATCAAAGGTGCAATTTATGATGGACTTAGACGAAGTGGTTGGTTGCCGCGGACTTTATATTCGAAAATTAAATTTGAAGAAGCCGCAAACGAATACATGCAGAATCGCGCGCTTCACGTGGATGAAGAAAAAGTAAAAGAACTTCCTCCCGGTTATGAAAAGAAAGATGCAGCACGAGAAACCATTGGCGGACTTACTTCGATGTACATTGTTTCCATCGATGCATCAGAAGATTTAGAAATTGTAGATGAAAATTCCGAAGACATGGAAAGTAAAGCTGAGTTTATGCAGGTAAGACGGCACATGCGAGATTCCATCGGAAGCTTACCTGAAAAGGAAAAACAACTGGTGATGATGTATTATTTTCAAAGTAAAACGCTCGAAGAAATTGGTGATAAGTTGGGTCTTTCAAAATCATGGACCTCTCGCTTACACGCACGAGCATTGGCTTTATTGTTCAAGCGCATCAAACAAAAAGCGCATACAAATAGAGATGCTGATAATGAAGGGGTAGAGGAGCTTGGCGATGTCAATTACGATTGCTAATAAACTTGCTTCCAAAGCCGCTACAAAAGCTTTGGAAAAATCTTTTCAAGATACATCGAACGTTGGAAAACAAAAAACTTCCTTCCAAGATACCCTTTCAAATGCGGGTGCTGAAGCAAAAGAATTTGCAAGCAAGCTTGGAGTGAGTGAGACAAACCAAGCTCCCAAAATGCAAGTGGAAGCGCTTAATGGAAAAACGGTAGACTTCACACCAGATATGTCAGTTACCGAAGTGAAAGCACCAAACGGAAGTGAAAAATTAGTCGATATGCTTTCCGAAGTGAACAAAGGCCAAATGCAAATGGATAGCCTTGTGAATCACGTGTTGTACAGCGGCAAAAAATTCAGCCAGCAAGAACTCTTGGTCGTGCAAGCTCACGTTTTTCATTATGCTCAAATGACAGAGTTGACCGTAAAAGTAGCCGAGCAAGGAGTTTCATCATTTAAGTCAGTCATGAACACTCATGTTGGAGCTTCATAGGAGAGTAAATGCATTTTGCAGAAAAACAACGACATGCTTTTGTGAGTGATTTGATGATGCTTAACGGAGATGATGAAGAGCTCTTAAATTATGCGCATCAAGACGAAGCTAAACACATCAAAAATATTTTAGAAACGTACAATCATGAAGATAAAGCAAAAAATGTAGAAGGGGCCGAAGAGCATTTTTATTCTTCTATTGCAGCAAGTAAATTTTCTGGTCTTGCCGAAATTCATCCTGCCTGGATGCTGGAAAAAATAAAACAGGAACCACCAAGAATTATAGGCATCATTCTTCGCTATCTTCCATCGCAGCATGTTCGATATATTATTCAAAATCTTTCGGAAGAAATCAGAGCCGAGTTGCCTGATATGGTGGAAGCTTTTTCGGTTGATAAAAAACTTCTCGAAATTATTCGCCTTCGTTTTGAGCAGCTGTTTCCATCTTTGCATCTTGCTCGTGCGAAAAAAGAGTTTAGATTTGAAGATTTGTATTCTCTTTCTCACCTAGATCTTGAAACATTATTTATCGACTGGGGCATGCAAGAACTAGCGCTTGCATTGCGACGCGTTTCAAAACGTGTTCGCCATGTTTTGTTCAATAGACTTCCTCTCAAAGACGCCAAAAAAATTCACGATCGCTTGAAAGGCGAAGAACATTACTCTGAAAAATTGTATCACGAGGCTTGTCTTACCGTTTTGGAAGTTTCTGGTGACCATGTTGGCTCGAAACAGTTTTTCCTTGAATTGGGAATCGCTGCATTTGCCAGAGCCTTTTCTAAAGAAGATAAAGAAATCTTTGATTTCCTCAAACTGAAGATAAAGCCTGAATATGCTCATCTCTTAAAACGCTTTTTGAAGCAATCTGTGGAGCGTCATCATTCTGACGATTTGGAAGAAAGACGCCAGATGATCCTTTTCCGGGTGAGTGCCCTCGCGATAAAACATCAGATAGACCCCTCTTGGAGTGCTTGTAGGCCACTTTCTGCCAATAATGAACAATCTTTAGCTCTCTAGTTGGCTTAACTGCCTGATTATGTTAGACTAATACGATTAAATGAGGTGGGAGCTATGTGCGCCAAAATTGTAAAACGAAAAGACTTTGAAGAGGACAAAAAGGCCAAAGGCGAAACCTTAAGCCCTCTTGAAAAATCCAGTGCCCTTTTGGGCAAATCATCCGGCGCCATTCTAGGAAGAAAAACCATAGAAGCTCAAAGCGAAGCCGAGCACATTCTTTTGCATGCAGAAGCCGAAGCAAAAAAAATTCGCGAAGAAGCATTACAGCTTAAAGCTGAAGCCGAAAAAATTTATGAGTCAGAGCGCAAACGAGGTTATCTGGAAGGGGAAAAAAGAGGCTTGGCTTTAAGTTCTGAAAAGTTAGTCAAACTTGAAGCGTTAAAAGAACAATTTTACAATAGTGTTGAAGATGAAGTGATTCGTCTTTCCATGGCGGTTGCAGAAAAAGTAATTGGCCAAATTGCAATCGAAAATAAAGAGATGATCAAAAGTGTAGTGAAAAAAGCGATTGAACGCAGCATTGGTGATCGCATCACCATTCGCGTTCATCCCGATGACTACAAAAACATAGTAGGGCACGACGGTGAATTTAGAGATGTCGTCGATCGTACCAAACGCATTTTATTTAAAGAAGATGAAGCAACACCGCAGGGGGGATGTATTGTGGAGACTGAAGTGGGCACTATTGATGCTCAACTTGAAACACAGCTCGAAGCAATACGTAAAGCATTAGGCCTTTCCTAATTTGCTTTGGGGAGCAAGATGAGCGAAGAAGCCAAAAAATCAGCATCGGCATCACTTCCAGTTGTGGATTTCGATAAATACCATCATCTGCTTTCTGCAGTAACCACCTATACCATCAAGGGAAAAGTTACCGAGCTTACCGGCATTGTTGTTCGTTCCGTGGTGCCCGGAGTGAAAATTGGAGAGCTCTGCTTTATTCTTCCTTACCACACAAAAATTCCCATCAAAGCTGAAGTGGTAGGATTTCGAGATCAAGAAGTTTTGTTGATGCCGCTTGGAAACCTAGAGGGCATAGGGCTTGGAAACGATGTCATTCCAACAGGGCACTCTCTTACCGTTCGCGTTGGACCACAATTATTGGGACGCATTTTAGATGGGCTTGGTGATCCGCTTGATGAAGAAGAAAAAGGTCCACTCAAATATGAAGAGGAATATCCCGTTACAGCCGAACCTCCAAAAGCGCTAAAAAGAAAACGCATTACCAAACCACTTTCGGTTGGAATTAAAGCCATCGACGGCATGCTCACGGTTGGCGAAGGTCAGCGGGTTGGCTTCTTTGCAGCAGCAGGTGTTGGAAAGTCTACCATTATTGGAATGATTGCTCGCAACACCGAAGCCGAAATCAATGTAATTTGTTTGGTTGGTGAGCGGGGAAGAGAAGTTCGTGATTTTATCGAAAAAGATCTTGGTGAAGAAGGTTTGAAGCGTTCGGTGGTTATTGTTTCTACTTCAGATCAGCCTTCGTTGGTTCGTATGAAGGCAGCTTATGTTGCAACTGCGATTGCCGAATATTATCGGAACCAAGGCAAAAAAGTTATCTTGATGATGGATTCTGTTACGCGTTTTGCGAGGGCACTTCGCGAAGTGGGTCTTGCAGTTGGTGAACCGCCTGCAAGAGAAGGTTACACGCCTTCTGTTTTTTCAACGTTGCCGCGTTTGCTGGAACGTTCGGGAAATTCGGACAAAGGTTCCATCACCGCTTTTTATACCATCCTTGTTGCAGGTGATGACATGAATGAACCTGTTGCAGATGAAGTGCGTTCAATTTTAGATGGCCACATTATTCTCTCCCGCGAACTTGCTTCCCGTGGGCATTACCCGGCGATTGATATTTCTGAAAGTGTCTCGCGGGTTATGGACAACATCATCGACGATAAGCACCGTGATGCAGCAAAAAGTTTGCGAGAAGTGGTGGCAAATTATGAAAAAGAACGAGACCTCATTCTTATAGGTGCCTACGAAGAGGGAAGTGATTCAAAAGTAGATTACGCTCTCGAAAAAATTGAGGATGTAAATAATTATCTCAAGCAGGATGTAAACGAGAGCATCTCTTTTCAAGAGTCTCAAGAACTTTTAGAAGAACTGTTTGATTAAATATTATGGCAAAAAAAAATAACTATCGACTTCAAGCTCTGCTTACATTGAAGGAGCGTTTAAAAAGAAAAGCTGAAATTGTGCTAGCGCAAAAAATTATTGCGCTTAAAAAAGAGGAAGAAAAACTTGAAGAACTAAAAGAAGAATTAAAAGAAATTGTTGAAGCATGGAAAATGGCAAGAAAAAACATGAGTGATGAACTTCGAAAAGGAGCAAGCTCGCACCGGAGTGACATCCACAGCAATTATCTGAAGCGTTTAAAAGAAGATGAAGAACAAAAAGAAGAAGAAATGGAAGAGCAAAAAGAATGTATCGAAGAAGCAAAAGAAGCGTTGAAAAAAGCCAGAAGAAATTACATTGATGCAGCAAAAGAACTTCAAGTGATGCAAAAGCATAAAGAACTTTGGGCCAAAAAACTTAAAGGGGAAATTTCAAAGAAAGAAGCAAAAGAGTTGAATGACCTGGGAAACACTATTCATCAGCTCAAGGCGTGGAAGGGTGAAAAAAGCGTTTTTCAAGCCTAAGAGGAAAAAACAATGAGTGAGAAAATTATTATAAAGCCAAAAGATACTCCTGCTTACCGCGAGAAGGAAAAAGAGCGCGTGAAAGAGAAGGAAAAAAATGAGCCAAGTCAATTCGATCGCTTGCTTGCTCAAAATAAACTTGGCTTGAAACCAGACATCAAGTTGAATTTAGACCAAATTACGCAGCAAGCGAATTATCAGACTAAAAATAAAGATGAAAAAGTCTTTGATCGTGAAAAGAAAAAAGAAGAAGCCAAAGAGCGAGATGCTGAATCTGATACACGCTCTTCTGAAAAAAAAGAAGGCAGCTCAGGATCAAGTCAGAAGGTGCTTGCAAAAGGTGGCTTGAAAGATGGCTCTGGTGGTTCTTCGCAAGGTGGTGCAGGTGGAAATGCTTTTGGTGGAACCGGAGCTCAGCGGAAAAAAGCCGCCAATACTTCCGAATCAAAACTGGCATCGCTGCGTACTTCACTTCAACATCAAGCTGGAAGCTTTACGAATCGAGTTGCCAAGGCTATGAATGCGGCTGCATCACAAAAACCAGAGCTGTCGCAGAAACTTCTCGATAAACTGGTTCAGTATGTCAAAGTGGGAATGAACAAAGAGGGTGAAAAAGAAATTCAACTCGAACTCGATGGAAAACGTTTTAGAGGTTTGCGTTTGAAGGTAACCAGTAAAGATGGAAAAGTTGCGGTCTTGCTTAATGCACAAGATCCAAAAATGAAAAAAATGTTCGAAGATCAGCAAGACCAGATTTTGTCAGCTTTAGAAAAAGGCGGCGTTGATGTTGCTTCGCTTCATATCGTTTAGGAGTAGAACAAGATGAAACAAACTGTGAAGCCTTTCCATTTTCACTTGCAACAACTAAGTCGAAAAAACTTGGAGCTTCAAAATCATTTCTTTTCTTTATTTCCTTCCGTGTTTGCGGATTCATCCTTTCATAATATTTTGCAGCAAAGTTTAAAAAAGCATTTGTCAGCTCAAGTAGAAATGAAATCAGAATCGTTCAAAGTTATTCCAGCTGACGAAATGCTGAAGACCGCCTCGGAAAGTTCGATTTTACTTGTTTTACAGCTCGATCCTTCTCCAGCAAGAATCATTTTGGAACTTGATCAGCTTTTGGTAGAAAATATCGTGAACAAAATGTTGGGTGGCACAAAAGCTTTAACGCAACAGAGAAAAGTTTCCAATATTGAACTTGGTGTTTTAGAATATTTACTTTTGCAGGTGATTAAAGATGTGCACAAATATTCTGCCCCCAACATTCCTATGCATTTTCGTTTTGAAACCTTTGTGAATTCAAGACAGGAATTAAAAAATTACGAAGAAAAAAACAGCTCCTATTTTCTTTTTACAGAACGTATTCACTTAGATGGACTTACCGCTTTTGTAAGATTTTATTTTCCTCAAACGGGGCTACAAGAATATTCGCAACGCTTTTCGTCTCCCCATTTGGAATCTTTGGCAGAGTACAAAAATTTTCCCTTCGTACGTGTTCCTCTCTGGGCAGAAATTGGAAAAATTACCCTTTCGCCAGAAGAAATTTCTCAAATAGAAGTGGGTGACGTGATTATGTTCGAGCAAAATGAATTAAGCCTCAACGACAAAGATATTTCAGGTAATCTCATCCTCCGCGTTGGAAATGGGAAAAATGCTGGAATTCTTTCTGAAGTGAGCGTAAAAAAGAAAACAATTACGTGTACCTTACTAGAGTCTCAAGAAGGAGATGGTTTATGAGTAAAAAAGAAAACGACATCGATGATTCATTTTTAGATGACGATCTTGAAGGCTTCGATGACTTCGACTTAGATGCCGAAGAAGATCAAGAATCTTCAAAAGCTTCAGCTTCAGACGAAAACTTTCTTGAAGATACCGCCGTCGACCTCAAAGTAGATGAAGACGAGATGGATGAAATGGAAACTTCTTCAAGTGATACGCAGGAAATGCCTGTAAACAGTACGCTTCCCGCTGATGATTTTGGCCTCCTCAATTTAGCTTCCGATGTTCCTGTTCAGCTCATTGCGATTATGGCAAAGAAAACCATTTCCATGCAAGACTTGGCAGCCTTCCATAAAGGCAGCGTCATCGAGCTCAACCGTCCTCCATCTGAGCAAGTTGATTTGGTGGCAAATGGAAAGCTTGTAGCGCGAGGTGAGCTGGTTGAAATTGACGGAAAACTTGGCGTGCGCATTATCAAGCTTATTCGCTAACTTTTAAGAAATGAGAAAAACGTGATAGCTTTACTCGCTCTTGCAACAGCTTCAGTAACAGAACAAAGTACTTTAGATTTTGGAGTACTTTTTTTCAAAATGCTTGGAGCTTTAGGTGCTGTAACCGTTTTTGCTATTTTGGTTTTAAAGTTTCTAGTTCCCAGACTTAGTTTTGCAAAACGATATCACGAGGAAAAAATGTTTAATGTGATTTCTCGATATCAACTTGAACCGAAAAAAAGCTTGTATCTTGTGAAAGTAAGTGAGAAATATTTAGTGCTTGGAGTTTCAGATTCTGCTATACAGACACTCACCACGTTAACAAAAGAAGAAGCCTTGGGGGAGGCAAAAAAAGCAGATGCCTAAACAAACAACGCTTCTACGTACATCCGCAATTGAGAGGAAAGGGAAGAGGAAAAAACTTTTCCTTTCTTTATTCGTTGCCCTCTTTGGTGTTGGTATAAGCAGTGTTGCTTATGCTCAAACTGCAAACGCCGGCGTTTCAAAGCCGCTGATTCTTCTCCTTACCCTTGCAGCCCTTTCAGTTGTTCCTTTTTTGGTGATGCTGGTTACATCTTTTGTGAAAATTGCAGTGGTTTTGTCGCTGATTCGCTCTGCAATTGGAACGCAGCAAGTTCCGCCAAACATTATCATTACGGGCTTGTCCCTTATCTTGACTATTTACATTATGGTTCCAGTTGGCCTCGAAATTTACAAAGCTGCAGGTGATGTGATTAACCGTGGAACTAATCAGCCGCTTTTATCGCAAGCATCCGTGAAGCTGTTGCAAGAGGGCGCAAGCAAAGCCAAAGAACCTTTACGAGCTTTTTTAATTAAGCATGTGCATGAAGGTGAAAAAAGTTTGTTTTACAACTTGGCCCTCAAACTTCGCACGACTGATGAAGAACGAAAAGAAATTAGCAGCGATGATTTTATCAATCTTGTTCCAGCTTTTGTCATCAGCGAACTTTCTGAAGCCTTTCAAATTGGCTTCATTATTTTCTTGCCGTTTTTGGTGATTGATTTGGTGATTGCAAATATTTTGCTTTCTTTGGGTATGTTTCAAATTTCGCCTGTTACTATTTCGCTTCCGTTTAAGTTGCTGTTGTTTGTGTTGGTAGATGGTTGGTTGCTCATTACAAAAGGCCTCGTGTTGGGGTATGTGTAAAGATATTTTCTGAACCAAGAAAAAGAGACTTTCTTATGCCAGATTATTTTATCGGAGTTGCAAAACAGACTTTGTTTTTAGCGCTCGTTCTCACGGGTCCTCCAGTTTTGTGCGCCATGCTCATTGGGCTTATCATCAGTATTTTGCAGGCCACCACTCAAATTCAAGAGCAAACACTTACCTTTGTGCCAAAGCTTTTTGCCATTGTCATTGTTTTGGCTTTTGCTGGTCCTTGGATGCTCTCTCAGCTTATCGCGTTTACAACGGCGCTCTACGATGCCTTTCCCAATTATGTGCATTAGCGTTCCGTTTTCAGAGGAAATGTAAAACATGGATGCCTATCTCGCTCAACTTGGGGTAAATATCAATGTGAGCTTCAGTCTTTTGTTTTTGGGGCTCATTTGGATACGCATCGTGGCCATGGCTTCTGTAGTTCCTTTTCTTTTTGGAAATCCTGTTCCCAAAAACATCATGGTGGGCATCTCATTTTTGATTGCTGTTTTTCTTTTTCCGGCTCTTGTTCCTGAAACTCCGCCCGATCTCTTTGAAAATCTGCTCGCTATTTTTCTCCTTTTTTTGAAGGAAGCTTTTTACGGTCTCTTGTTTGGATTTGCTATGGGTGCCATTTTCTATGGCTTTGAAGCTGCGGGATCCATGATTGACAACCAGCGCGGCGTTTCCATCGCCAGACTTCTTATTCCGCAATTGAACCAGCAAGGTTCGCTTTCTGGAAACTTTTTATTTCAGATGTCCATTGTTTTGTTTTTGGTGTTGAACGGACATCTTTTGTTTTTGGAAGCCTTTCTGCAAAGTTTTGTCAGTCTTCCTGTTTTGCAATTCCCCGATGCAGGTGCCAATTTTTTTTCTATGCTTGGGCTCTTTGTGGATATCACCAGCGAAGTGCTTTATGTTTCGGTGCAACTTGCAGCTCCGGTGATGATCGCCATTTTCATGGCGGATATCATTCTGGGCATTGCCAATAGAGTAGCGCCGCAAATCAACGTGTGGGAATTGGGCTTCAACATCAAAGGTTACGTTGGTGTTTTGCTGCTCTTTGTCTCCATCACCATGATTGGCCAACAATTTGAGGCCTATGCCATTCATTCGGTTTCGTATGTGCCGCGGATTACAGAATACCTCAAAGAAAAGCCGCCATCTGCACCTTCAGACGAAGAACCCGTAGAAGAGGGCCTTCCTGCAGAAGACGCCCTGCCTCAGGTGCTTTCTCCACAGCCACAACACTAGCCTTTTTCCTGGGGTCTTTTTTCCCCATTTTGGCAGTATTTCCCTCTATTTTTCACGACTTCCTCGAAAAAGACTTTTCTAAGTAATTGATATTAATACATTATTTTAGATGGTTTGGCCAAAAGCTTTGGCATTGGCATTGCATTCATAAGAGGGAGACGGGGACATTTCCTCGGACAACCATGAGGAGTAGTTATGAGTGTGACTATAAATAGGGTGCAGAAAAAAATTCAAGAAGCTCTCAGCAATGATTACAGAATTGATGAGCAGGAGATGAATGAAATAGAGGATTATTTCAAAGAGGGTATTCAAGTTGAAGATAATTCCGCTGACACTATTACTTGGAATGAATTGAAAGTATCCTTATCTAATTCAATTACTGCAACTACTGCTCAACCACTTAATCCTTCAGAAGCAAGTGTTGAGCAGCTAAAAGTTTTAATGGAAAGAATTGAAACTCTCACAAAAGAAGCTGAGACGCTTAAAAGCGCTCTTGAAGCCGTTAAAGATGGCACAACTGCTGAAGATACAAAAAATAGACAACTGCTTCAAGCAAAGTTAAGCACAACACAAGCTGCTCTCAAAACTTTTCTTAATCAAGCTACAACGTTGGCAAAAAAATTTGATCAAACCGCATTGCTTAAAGATGAAATGTTTGAAGCTGCAGGTATGGACATCCCGGAAGAATTGCATGCTCAGCAAAAGTCACTTCGTCCGCAAACACGTGCCATGGCAAATGGGCGTGGCGGAGCAAACACAGCCCAAAATGCAAGAGGGCAGAATGCTTCCAGAGCACTCAGTCTTCCACAATTGCAAAGCCCTGGCGTGAGAGCGCAAGGAACTGGTGATGGCGAAAACTTTCCAAGTGATGCTTTTCTTCGAGCTGGCGCACTTGATGATATCGCTCTCAATAACTTCGATCAAATTTCTCAGAATCAACGACGTGGTCAGGAACTGTTACGCCTTTTCCATAAGCTGGCAAAGCAAGCGATGACAGGTGAACTCGAATACATGTTCGAGTTTTTCAAAGTGGTGAATTACATCGTTTCCAAAAGCCGAGGTAAATCATTGGTGGATATGGGAACGCGTTTGATTCAGATTGAAAATCAAAACAAAGAAAACTTAGCTATTTTGCAAAATACAAAAATTGACCCCAACGATCCAAATGCAGCTTTTGAAATGACGAAGGCGCAGAGTAAATACACACAAGACAGTAAATCGTTGGAACTTTCGCAAAAAATGATCGCGCAAAATATGGAAGACATGGCTATCGTGGTGGAAACGATGAACAACACCTTAAAGGGTATTTTGGAAGCCAAAGGCAGAGTGCTTCGAAACATGTCTCGTTTTGGATAAAGGATACCGTATGGCGCTGGCAAGATGGGGGATGTGCTTCAAAAGTACAATCCCCCTCTTTTTACGGCGTATAATGACAAAAAGCGAAGAAAGAACGAAAGGTTGTCTAAAAGAATGGAAAAAACGGAATATATTTGGCATAATCAAGAAGTCTGCGATTTTACAGGCTTTTTGGAGATAAGTCCTATGGGAAAAGACAAAAAAGAAAAGCCGGCGAAAGCATCCGCATTCCGTATTGGCTTTGATGAGGCCATGCCAGAAGAAGAGGCCAAGCGCCAAGTGGCTGAATACATGCGCAAGCTCGAAGAGGAGTATAAAGATGTGCCTCCCGAAGAGCTTGAAGCTAGTGCCGAGAAAATGCGCGCCTACCTTCGCGGCGATATTGCGTGGGGAGACTTGTTCAACTTTAGCATCGAAGCGCTGATGGAAATGACCGACTTCGGCTATCATCAGTTTAAAATGGGAAGATACGAAGATGCCGAGCGCATTTTCAAAGTGCTTACCGTTTTAGATTGGAACAATGCTTATTATCATTCCATGTTGGGTTCCATTCTTCACCGGCAAAAACGTTATGCCGAAGCGCTTACCGAATACTCGCAAGCTATTGAACTTTCTCCAAACGATATTCCAAGCCATACGCATCGTGGAGAAATTTATCTTATGCATGGTCTTTTGGACAAAGCCAAAGCTGATTTAGAAAAAGCTCTTTCACTTGATGAAAGCGATGAAAACAAGTGGGTGAATCGCGCACGTATTTTGATGCAGCAACTTGAAAAAAAACAAGCTGCACAAAAAAAGGATTAACATATGGTTACTGAAATTAGATCGCAGACGGGAAGTCAGCGTCTAGGGCAGACTGAAGAGCGGCAGAAGGTTCTTGATGCGCTCAAAGAAGGAAATATTTATGAAGTCCTTCGGAATCTTCCCGAAGGTGTTTCTGCGGGAGATATTCAAGATTATTTTCGTGGTCAAGGTGCATATTATCACCAACTACTTCAAGATACAGAGCAATCTTTCGCGCACAAAGCATCAATGCCAGCGCCAGATCCCAGTATGTTTGTAGCGCATGAATCAGGGGTGCGCTTGACTGAAGAGGAACAAAAAGAATTGGCTCTTGCGCTTGAAGGCATGGCGAGTCCGCGTGCAATGAACATTAAAGGTGCTGGAAACGTTCGTGCGGAACATGTTGAAGGCGAACAAGATGCGGCGCATGCAGGAACACCATTAAGCAAAGAGGAACTTCAAGATCTCCAAAAAAGAACAAAAAATGATGTTGAATCAACCTTGTTTGAACTTATGGATAGAGTTTACGATCAACAAATGATGTCCGACTACAAAAGGCGTATGGCTGAAATTAAAAAAGAAATTGAAATCGCAAAACGTTCTGGAAATCCAGCGTTGATTATTGTTGCCTTGACTAAAAAAGTAATGCTCAAAAAAGGCATTTACATGAGCCGCATTGGAAAAGAGATGGCGCTTACCAATGAGAAGCTTAACAAAATTCAAGAAGATCTTGGAACAAGTACCGATGTAAAAGATTTAAGCAAAGCCCAAGCCGATACAAGACAAGAAAACTTCAGCTTGAATCAATTGACCAGCGATTTTCAAAGTTTGGTTCAAGGAGTTGCTTCAGATCTTGAGTTTGCACAAAGTACAGTGCAAGACTATTTCCGTACTTCAAACGAAATTTCGCGCAAAGTCAGCGGACAAGGATAAACAAATCATGCAGACAGCTGAACCTTCAAAAAGTACGCAGATTATAGATCCTACGCCGCCGCGTCGTAAGCATCTCATTGATGTCTTGTATGCGCTTATGGATGATAAGGTGAGTTATGCCGAAATGACAGGCGTGAAAAAACGTGAGTTGATCAATTTGGCAGAAGTGGGATTTGTAAAGTTGAGTCATGGCCGTTTGGAAGAGGCTGAAAAGATTTTTAGAGGTTTAAGTGTGCTTGATCATCGTAATGCCTATTTTCATGCGATGCTGGGTTCTATTCATCAACGTTTGGAAAGGCCTGTGGAAGCAATTTTGGAATATTCTCAAGCCTTAGAATTAAATCCTCACGATATTTCAGCTCTTGTAAATCGTGGAGAAATTTATCTTCGCCACAAAAATTACCGCAAAGCAGCTGAAGATTTTAAGTCTGCTATTTTGCACGACATGTCAGGTGCAAACTTGTGGGCGAACCGCGCCCGCTCTCTTGTGATTGCTATCAAATGTTCGCTGGAAGCCGATAAAGAAAGTGTGCTAAAGCGAGCCAGAAAATCCCGTTCCGGAAAATGATTTTGAATTGAGAGAAAAATTTTCTTTCCTTTGCGTCGCTCTGATATTTCCGCTCAAGCGCCGCAGAAATATCATCCAACATTTCGACCTTCATCATTTTCTTTAAGGCTGTTCAAGAGATGAAGGTCTCAAAAGTGCGCTCTCACAAAGGAAAGAAAATTTTTCTGAAATGGAAAATCAGTATCGCTTCACTTCTGAAAACATTATTCTTTAGTTGGAATATCATATTTCTTCACCAAATTTCTCAAATGCTTTCGATCTATTTGGGCTTCGCGTGAAGCTTTTGAAAGATTGTAGTTATGCTGCTTTAACAGTTCCGTTAAATATTCGCGTTCGAAGTTTTCCACTACATGTTGTTTTGCATCTTTGAAGGGAATATCTGAGTCAATAGTCATCCGTTCGGTGCGTTCTTCACCATGTTCAAGTTCGGCAAAAATATACTCCAAATTTTTTCGCGTGAGTGTGTTTCCATCTGCGAAAGAAACCGCGCGTTCCACTACGTTGTGCAATTCTCGCACATTTCCCGGCCATTCGTAGCGTGAAAACATTTTTAAAGCTTCATCTTCCACTTTAGTTACGCGGAGAGTGCCATCTGTATTTTTGTTGAAGGGTCTTTCCTTTAAAAAATGCTCAACAATTAAGGGAATGTCTTCAGGTCTTTCGCGAAGAGAGGGAATGAGAATTTTAACAACGGAAAGACGATAGTAAAGATCTTCTCTAAAATTTCCAGCTTGAACTTCTTTGCGTAAATTTCTATTGGTGGCGCAAATGACGCGTACGTCTATCTTTACGGGCACATTACTTCCAACGCGTCTAATTTCTCTTTGCTCCAAAGCTCTCAAGAGTTTTGGCTGCAAATCTGAAGCGAGCTCACCAATCTCGTCCAAGAAAATAATTCCGCCACTTGCAGCTTCAAAAGCACCACGTCTGGATTTGTGAGCGCCAGTGAATGAACCTTTTTCGTGGCCGAAAAGTTCTGACTCAATCAAATTTGCAGCTACAGCTGAACAATCGAACACAATGAAGGGCGAAGATTTTTTTCCACTGTGTTCATGAATTGCTTTCGCAACAAGATCTTTACCCGTTCCTGTTTCTCCTTCGATAATAACAGTTGCTTGCGAAGGTGAAATTTTTTCCAGGATTGAAAAAATCTGGCGCATTTTTCTGCTGCGGCCAACAAGTTCTCCAAATGCTTCACGATCGGAAGGATCGATTTTAACTTTTTCATCGAAAGCCACAAATTCGAGTGTGGTGCCGCCAATTTTGATAAGGTCGCCAGGGCTCAAGTAGACTTCTTTTACACGCGAGCTATTGAGGTAGGTTCCATTTGTAGAGCCAAGATCACGAAGTAAAAAAGCATCATCAACATAATCAATCTCGAAGTGTTTACGGGAGACAGTTTTATCGGCAACAACCAAATCATTGTCTTCACGTTTTCCAATACTCATTTTATCTTTGGAAAGCGTGATTTTTTTTCCACGCGTTGCACCATCAGTAACAATGAGCTGACATTTTCTAAGAGAAATAACTTCAGGTCCGTCTTCAAGTTTGAGAAGTTCCGTTTTGCTTTCAAAATCTTTTGTAGCCATAAGCTGCTCCTTACATCTATTTTTCGAGGATGATATTAAATCTTGTTTCACCTGAGCTATCCATATCGAAAGTTCGTTTCCAAGTTTTGTACCCTTTGAGTTTTACTTCAATTGTATGAGGTTGGTCAGTTCGAACTTTTTTTACAATAACAGGAGTAGGTGGAGTGTTTTGCCCATCAATAACAACTGATGCACCTGGAGGTGTGGTGGAAATGCTCACCTCACCATAGAGATCACCCAACGTAATGTTACTTAAATTAATGGTTTCTCCAGACTTCAGCTTCATTTTTTTCACGAAACGCGCTCTTCCTTCTTTGGTGACAATAATGGAAACATTTCCAGGATCAACGCTTACGGTAAGAGGTGTAGTTCCTTTTGGGTCTCCGTTTATGAAGACATCGGCATTTGAAGGATTTGATTTGAGAACAATTTTTCCAGGTTTCCCACCTTGTCTTTGCGGTGTTTCATCTGCGGGAGCAGGAGTTGGCGTTTTCACTTCAGCTTTTTCTTCAGTGAGGCTTACATTCAAGCTCTCTTTTTCTTTTTGGAGTGATTTTTTTCGATAAGCGGCTTTATAGCCATCTTTTTCAAGACGAAGAGAATAGGTTTTTCCTTGGAGCAACTCAGGGATTGAAAGCGGTGTTTCACCTTTTTTCTTTCCTTCTAAAAAGACAGTTGCACCGGCCGGAGAAGAAGTGACTGCAAGCGTTGCAGGTTTTGCAGTTTCTGGTTTTGGTGCTTGCTTTTCTTCAGCTGCTTTCACTTGTTCGGTTGAAGCAAGTGAAGCTTCAAGTTGAAGCGTTTTTGTTCCAGCAACATCAATGCTTTGCGACCACGAAGTAAAACCCTTCATCTTTAATTCCACTTTGTGTTTGCCGAAGTCGATATTTCCAATGGTGGCAGGAGTTGTTCTTCCTGTTTCAGTATCATCGATATAAACCGAGGCGCCAGCTGGAGTGGAGCTAATGAAAACAGAACCTTGATTGCTTTGTAAACGTGAAAGGGTTTTTGAAATTTTTTGAGGTTTTGAATTTGTAAGATTTACCGTTTGTTCAAAATCCTCATAGTCAGGTTTTGAAAGTGTGATCTTCAAATCGGTATTGAGCGGCAAGTTTTCAACGGTAGCTGGAGTGGTCATGCCGGTGAGTCTTCCATCTATTGATATAGCTGCTTCTGATGGATCGGTGATAATGTTCATTGATCCCGTTGCTGCTTCCATTCTGTATCTTAATTCTTTTGTCGTTCTGTCTTTAAGCGTGAATTTGTCTTCAAGTGGATTGTGCTTATCCAGTTCGAGGCGAACTGTATGCTCTTCATCAAGTGTAATTTCACTTAAAGTTGCGGGTGTTGTTTGATAAGTTTTTTCGCCATCGATGAGGATGGAAGCGCCGCTTGGAGTTGAACGAACTTCGATACTTCCTTGAAGTATTGAGCTAACAGGGCTTTCACTTTTTTTCCAAAACTGAAGTTTGGGAAAAAAGGCAAATGAAGCTGCAAGGCTTATCAATACTAAAAGTGCCAAGACAGGTTTAAGATAATTGCGCGAAGTTTTTTGCTTTCCTCCGGATCTGCTGGTGGTTTCTTCGCCAGATGCGCTGCCTTGTGTGATTTCTGCGTCCAAGGCCCTAGCTTTTTGTGGAGTAGGGGTGCGATGCACCAGTTCAACTTGCTTTGCACTTTCGCGAATGCTCATTGAAGAAGTTTGTTGCTCAAGAGCGGATTCTTTTGCAGATTTTTCACCTTCGACTGAGATTTCATCTTTAAAAGTGTTGCGAATAAATTCTGCCAATTTTCGAGGAGAAAAATCGGAATTGCTTGAATAAAGATATTTTGTCAGTGCAATTTGAAAATCTCCTGCATTTTCATATCGCTCTTCAACAGTATAAGCTAAAGCCTTTGCGAGGATGGCTCTTATTTCGGTTGGAATTTTTTTGTCTAAATTTGAAGCGTCAATTTTAATCGTTCTGATTTTTTTCAAGACTTCAAATTGAGATTCACCCGTAAAAAGTTTTTCACCAGTGAGCATCTCATACAAAAGAATTCCCGTTGAAAAAATATCGGTTCTGCTATCAACCGTTTTCCCCATTGCTTGTTCAGGTGACATGTAAGCAATTTTGCCTTTGAGAATTCCTGCCATGGTATGCGAAATATTCATGGCCGCTTTTGCGATACCAAAATCCACAATTTTTACTTCGCCTTCAAAAGAAATGAGCACGTTTTGTGGGCTTACGTCTCTATGAACAATGTGAAGTGGAGTATTGTTGTTATCAGTTTTTCTGTGTGCGTAATCGAGGCCTTTACAAATTTCACTACAGATATAAACGGCAATTTCTAGAGGGATTTTATCGCCTTTTTCTTTACAATGGTACACTACGTCGCGAAGATTTACGCCATGAATAAATTCCATAGCGATAAAATAGTCATCGCCAACTTTTCCCAAGTCGAATACTTGCACAATGTTGGCGTGCGAAAGCAAAACAGAAAGTTTTGCCTCATCGATAAGCATATGAATAAAATCTTTATCGGCCGCACAATGAGGAAGGATACGCTTTATCGCCAACTGCTTTTCAAAACCATCCACGCCAAATGTTTTGGCTTTATAAATTTCTGCCATGCCGCCGACAGCTAATTTATCGAGCAGATAATATTTTCCAAACTGTTTTGATTCAAAACTCATATGTTTAAAAATCCCTTAAGTAAGCTGCAAGAAGAGGAAAAACAAAAACAGAAGAAGAAAAATGACTCCTGCAATGTTCATCCAATTTATTTTTCCATTGCTATAAAAAATATGTTGAATGCTTTCATGTTCTTCATTTTTTTGACTTTCAACTTTTTGCAGCTTTTTTTCCGAAAGAGGAAAAGAACCTGAGTGTCCAGAAAGTTGTGGCAATCCAATTTCAATTTCTTCTCCAGTTTTCCAGTATTTGTCAGGAACTTTTTGCCCAACTTGAAAATGTTGAAGTTTTACAAAATGTTCAAGTTTTGAAAGCAGGATGTGGGCTTCATCTGTTATCTGCCCATTCTTCCAACGCAACGTGCAAATAAGAGTTGCGATGCCTTGACGTTGAACCACATGTTTAAAGATGCAATCTAAAATGCGATCGGTTTTTATTTTACTGGGCTTGATGGTGATGGATCGCTGATGAAACTTTTCCCACTCTTTTGCTTGGCCTGCATTCGATGACTCTTCATCGCCTTCTTGATCGGGCTGTTGTTGATTTCTCCTTTGCTCGTCACCTGCAGCAGAGGATTCGTTTATACGATATGTTGGCCGCAAATCTGGCCGGTCAATTTTGTCGACCATACTCTCTCCGTAAGAGGATTTCCTAAGAGGGGTTATGTTTCTTTCTTTTTTCCCTCAGGTTTTTTTTCCACCTTGTCGGCTGCAGGTGCTTTCGATTCTTTTTTTGCAGAACTTGTATATCCATCTTTATACCAACCGCTTCCCTTAAGCGAAAAGCTGGTGAGGGAAACTATTCTTTGTATGGACGTGCCATCACATTCTGCACAATCTGGTTTTTTGGTGAGTGGGCTTTCACTTATTTTTTGAAAGCACTCAAAGTTTTCATTACATTTTTTGCAGTGATACTCATAAAACGGCATGGGACATTTTCCTTCTTTTCTATTTTTAGGGTACTGAACACTCCAAGCGAAGTGTGGACTTAAGTCACCATTTTAAGCTATCTGCTGAGAATGTAAAGAGAATCTACCAAAAAAAATAAGCTTAAAAAACAAGGGGATACAGGACATTTTTTCGAATCTTTTAGCTTTTTTCCAGTTCGTGCTGAATGAAGTCTATGATTTCACTGGCTTTTAAGCCGTATAATGCAATTTTTTTGGATCTACTTTTTTCGCCCTGAACCAGTTCCAAGGCTGATTGCTTTACTCTCAAGCTCTTTGAGAGGAAGCGTATCAAGGCCTTGTTGGCTTTTCCATCATGCGCAGGAGCTTTGAGGCTAATGTGGGGAAGACTTTCTCTCATTCCCATCACACATTCTTTTTTTGCGTTTGGTGAAACGTAAACATGCAAGACAAGTTCACCTTTCACCATTTTGAGATAGGCGGGAAGTGCAGTATTCATCTACATTAACCGTATGGCGTAAGAAGTGAGAAGGCGAATGAAAAAGTTTTCGAAGAGAACGAGGAGAAGCAAGGCAATAAGAGGTGAAATATCGATGGGAAGGTAGAGGAGTTTGCGCGGAAGGTGTCTTCGGATGAAGGCATACACTGGAGTAGTGAGCGCGTGGAGAATGCGCACGATAGGATTGCTGGGGTCGGGGCTTACCCAACTGAGCAACGAAGAGATAATAATCACATAAGTGTAGAGGTCGATGACGATGCTCAAAACTTTTGCAATGGAGAGAAGAAGATAGGCAAGTGCGCTCATGGTTTTCCTTTATCGGAGTTTGTGAAAACGTAAGAGATAAATTTTCGAGGTTTTTACTCGGTGACGTTAAAAAGATCTAGGTTTTTTTAACGTTCTCCAAAAATGGCGCTGCCAAGGCGAATCATGCTGGCTCCCTCTTCGAGAGCTATTTGGTAGTCATGACTCATACCCATAGAAAGTTCTGTCATTTCAGTTTTTGGTTTTAGCTTTAGGTTCAGTTCATCCAACAATTTTCTAAGCCTTACAAAGTAAGGGCGTGAGTCTTCAGGTTTCTCGGAAAAAGGAGGAATGCACATGAGGCCTCTCACCTCTAAGGTAGTGTGAGAAAAGATTTGCGCGGCCACGTTTAAAAGATTCTTTTCGGCTATCCCAGATTTTTTTTCTTCATCTCCAATGTTTACTTGAAGTAACACTTTAAGGTTCCTTGAAGCTTTTTGTTCAAGAACTTGTGCAAGTTCAAAAGAATCAAGCGTGTGAATCCATTCTGCGTGTGGGGCAATATACTTCACTTTATTTTTTTGGAGATGACCTATGAAATGCCAAACGATTTTTTGTGAGGCGAGTTCAGTTTGTTTGTCTCGAAATTCTTGCGCATAATTTTCGCCAAAATCAATTTGTCCCGCTTTGAGTGCTGCTTGGATGTGAGCAATGCTTTTCTTTTTGGAAACTGCAATCAGACGAACTGAAGAGGGGTCTCGTCCACAGTTGTGACAAACAATAGAAAGAGCTTCTTTTGTCCTCAGAATTTTGTTGGCAATCTCGTCCATAGTGCGTGTGAGCTAGCAAACCTGGAAGGTGCTGTCGAGAACTACGATATTTGTGTTGTTTTTCCCGGGCTCATTTCCTATATCATAGCTGCTTTTACGGGGGGATAGGTGCGTACACGAGTTTTTTTAGCTATTTCTTTTTTGCTTTTTTCTTCATCCTGCATTTTTGGGCCAAGTCGTTCTAATGGTATAAAGTACGCGCGCCACGGAAAAATTTATATTTCTCACAATTCGTTTTATACTGTTGGCACCTTGGATGATACTTGGAAACCATTCGAAACAAGGGAGAGAGTTGTTGCCTATTACAATAAACATTTAGACACTACTCTTTATACGGATGCTTTTTGTTCAACATCTTTCGACGACCTAAATCACCAACAGCTCATCACCCAAAAAATTGAAGGGCTCGAAGATATAGTTGTGATTTCTGAAAGAACTTTTTCTCTCGATAATCGCTTAGCTGCATCAAGAACGGTGAATGCCCGTATAGATGGCGTTGCCGTCACAATTGAAAATGTAGTAGTGAAAAAAAATGTATGCCTTTTTGATTTTGTGCTCATTTCAACCCCTGCATCATTCAAAGAAGCACAGTCTTCTTTTCAGTCATTTTATGAAGGGTTTCATTTTTAAGAGGTTCATGCATGTTGAGGGAAGGAGAGACAATTGCAACATCTTAAAAATGAAGAAAGTTCATCTTTTTCTTCTCCTCTCCGTCGCTTCTTAATTTCACTTGGACTTCAAGTCCTTTCTTTTCTTCGCTTTGTAGGTGAGTTGAGTTTTTTTTCTTGGAAAGGATTTACGCAAAGTTTTCGCAGACCTTTTCCCTTTCGCGAAACACTTGCGCAATGTTTTGTTATCGGAAACAAATCACTTTCTATTGTAAGCTTGATCGCCATTTTTACCGGAATGGTGATTGCGCTTCAATTGGCAGTTGGGCTTGGACGATTTGGCCTGAAGATGTACATCGGCCAAATAGTTGGCTTGGCTATTTTTAGAGAATTGAGCCCGGTGCTTACCTGCCTCATGCTTGCAGCAAGAGTGGGAAGTGGTATCGCCGCAGAGCTTGGTTCCATGGTAGTTACAGAGCAGGTGCTGGCTTTAGAAGCAATGGGAGCAAGCCCTGTGCAAAAGCTTGTGGTGCCACGTGTTATTTCGTGTCTTGTGGCAGCTCCTTTTTTAACCGTTATTTCCAATTTGATTGGTATTTTTGGCGCGGGGCTTATCACTTGTTCTGAAGCAGGTGTGACCGCACACTTTTTTATCGATCAAATTAAGCACACGGTTTTACTTCAGGATTTTTTCAGTGGAATTTTTAAAGCACTTTTTTTTGGATACGTCATCGCCATCACAGCTTGTTATCATGGTCTTAAAACCCAGGGAGGAACAGAAGGAGTTGGGCTTTCCACCACAAAAGCAGTAGTGCATGCATCGATTATTATTTTTATATCAGATTTTTTTCTGACGAAACTTTTTCTCTTTTTCTAATATGGATATTATCGAATTCAAACAGGTGTTTAAATCTTTTGGCCAAAAAGACGTGCTAAAGGACACAAGCCTTTCTGTAAAAGAAGGAGAAACCATTACTATTCTGGGAGGAAGCGGAACAGGAAAGTCGGTGTTTCTCAAATTGTTACTTGGAGTGATGAAGCCTGATGAGGGTGAAATCTTTTATCGAGGTGAAAATATTGTTGAGATGAATGAACAACGACTCACTGAAATGCGAAAGAAAATTGGAATGCTTTTTCAAGGAGCAGCTTTATTGGATTCATTAAGTGTAAGAGAAAATGTTGCTTATCCGCTTCGTCAACATTTTAAACTTAAAGATGATGAGTTGGAACAGCGCGTTCAGGAAAAGCTTTCCCTGGTTGGACTTCCCGACAGCTTGGATTTGTATCCTTCGGAATTATCGGGAGGAATGAAAAAACGAGTTGGCCTAGCGCGTGCCATAGCAACTGACCCTGAAATAATTTTGTATGATGAACCTACAACAGGTCTTGATCCAGCGAATACAAAAAGAATCAATCATCTTATTAAAGAATTGCAGAAAAAACTTTCGGTTACTTCCATAGCCGTAACGCATGATATAGAAAGCGCGTTTTTTATTAGCGATCGATTTGCTTTATTGAAAAATCATTCATTTCGTTTTGTAGGAACCAAAGAAGAGGCGAAGCATTCAACAGATGAAGTAGTTCAAGGTTTTTTAAATGGTGAACTCGAAGAGTAAAGCTAAGGATATTTTATGAAAAAAGAAAAAATGACAGAAGTACGAGTAGGAATTTTTGTTGTTCTGGGTCTTTCTCTCTTGATGCTGAGCATTTTTATGCTGGGGGAAGATGCCGGACTTTTTCAAAAAGAATATGCTTTGAACGCACAATTTATATCAGCAAGTGGATTGAGACCAGGTGCTGCCGTTCAACTTGCAGGAGTGCGAATTGGAACTGTTGACGAGATTATGCTGCCAAAAACACTTGAAGATAAAAAGGTAAACATCAAACTTCGAGTAGAAGAAAAATATCAAGACTATCTTCGCGTGGATAGCAAGGCTTCTATTCGTACACAGGGTTTGCTTGGTGATAAGTATATTTTTATTTCAGTGGGAAGTACTGATGCTGCAAAGCTTTCCGCTGATGATTACATGAACACCGAAACAATTGGCGACATGGCATCCGTCTTTGAAAAGTCGAATGTGCTTATCAATAATTTGAATGAACTTTCAGCATCTGTTCGAGATCTTCTAAGAAAAGATGGAGATAAAGAAGGTGATTTAAGGATGATTGTTTCATCGTTGAGAAAAACGTTGGAAGAAATTGAAAAAGGTGATGGAGCAATTCACAGCCTTATTTTTGATAAAGAAGGCGGAGCCGTTGCTGGTGATTTGGGAAAAACATTAGAATCGCTTAAGCATGTGGCCAGTGATTTAGAATCTGGAGAAGGAACATTGGGCAGGTTGATCTCAGACCCCGCACTGTACAACGATTTTCGTACGCTCATGGGAAGAGCAAATAGAAATAAACTTCTTCGATCTGTCATTCGAAAAACACTCGAAGAAAACGAGAGGCAAGTGTTGAAATAGCAAAAAAATCATGCTATTATCAAAACATAGCGGCAGTTTTGAAAGCTGTTTCTACCCTCACCAAAGGAGGAATTATGTCATACGATGTCGGAACTCGGCACGCCCTTGTGGATTACATAGCTGGACTCCATGACGAACTTAGCAACTACAAAGACTTACACTGGGAAGGAAATTTTTCAGATTATCTGGAAATTGTGGAGAAGAATCCGAAGGTTGCAAGAACGGCGTTCCAACGACTCTATGACATGATTATTCGAGAAGGCAGTGAAGAATACAGCGAATATAAAAAACGCATCGTTCATTATAACTTCTTTGAAGATCCAGTCGAAAACGGAAAAGATGCCATTTATGGTTTAGACCTTCCGCTGATGAAATTGGTGAATGTCTTCCAAGCGGCGGCAAGAAGATATGGCCCAGAAAAACGTATCATCCTTTTGCATGGCCCTGTAGGTGGCGCAAAATCTACCATTGCGCGCCTTTTGAAAAAAGGTCTCGAGCGTTACAGTAAACTCGAAGAAGGTGCACTCTACAGCTTCACCTGGATTCGTGGTGGTGTTGAAGGCATCGAACACATTTTTGGAACAGCAGAATCTATTCCGTGCCCTATGAATGGTGAGCCGCTTTTGCTTATCCCCGAAGACATTCGAAAAAAAGTTCTGCTTAAAATAAACGACAAACTTCCTCGCGAAGAGCATGTGATCGTAGAGGGCGATTTGTGTCCAGCTTCACGTTTTATTTACAACGAGTTATTAAAGCACCACAAAGGAAAATGGGATGATGTGGTGAACAACCATGTTAAGGTAAGAAGATTAGTGCTTTCAGAAAAAGATCGAATTGGAATTGGAACGTTTCAGCCAAAAGATGAAAAAAACCAAGATGCCACTGAGTTAACAGGCGACATCAACTATAGAAAAATTGCTGAGTACGGTTCAGATTCAGATCCACGTGCCTTTAATTTTGATGGTGAGTTCAACATTTCCAATAGAGGAATGATTGAATTTATCGAGGTGCTCAAATTAGATGTGGCATTCTTGTACGATTTGCTAGGCGCGTCGCAAGAGCACAAAGTGAAACCAAAGAAATTTGCGCAAACTGATATTGATGAAGTAATTATCGGTCATACGAACGAAGCTGAGTATCGCAGATTGCTCAACAATGAATACATGGAAGCGCTTCGAGATCGTACCATCAAAATTGATATTCCCTACATCACAAAACTTCATGCCGAAATAAAAATTTATGAAAAAGACTACAGCGCCGAACGTCTTCCAGGAAAACACATTGCACCTCATACGATTGAGATGGCAGCAATGTGGGCAATTCTCACACGTTTGGAAGAGCCAAAAAAAGCCAATTTAACCTTGTTGCAAAAACTGCAACTCTATAACGGGCGCTCTATTCCGGGCTATACCGAAGACAATGTAAAAGAGTTGAGAAAAGAAGCAATGCGAGAAGCCCTTGAAGGAATTTCTCCGCGTTATATTCAAGATAAAATTTCAAATGCGTTGGTTCAAGATGTTTCTGGTCATGGCATCAATCCCTTTATGGTGCTGAATGAACTTGAAAGTGGATTGAAAAATCATTCCTTGCTCAAAGATGAACAAAAGAAACGATACCGTGAATTGCTTTCGGCGGTGAAAGAAGAATACGAAGACATCGTAAAAAATGAAGTGCAAAGAGCGATATCGGCTGATGAAGAGGGTATTTCTCGTTTGTGCGCCAACTACATCGACAATGTGAAAGCCTATACGCAAAAAGAAAAATTGAAAAATGCGTTTACCGGTCAAGATGAAGACCCTGATGAAAGGCTGATGAGATCTATCGAAGAGAAGATCGATATTCCAGACAGCAGAAAAGACGACTTCAGACGAGAAATCATGAACTACATTGGTGCACTTTCTCTCGATGGAAAAGTGTTTGATTATCGCACCAACGATAGGCTGCGAAAAGCGCTAGAGCTTAAATTGTTTGAAGATCAAAAAGACAGTATCAAGCTTACAAGTCTTGTTTCAAATGTTGCCGATAAAGAAACGCAAAAAAAAATTGATGTCGTGAAAAGTCGATTAATTAAATACTATGGCTATAATGAAACGAGTGCTACCGATGTCCTCAATTATGTGGCATCCATCTTTGCGCGCGGTGATATTAAAGAGAAGAAAAATCCAGCTCGTGTGTAAAGCGTTGTGATTTGGATTTCAAACTATGGCTCAAAAAATTGATCAAGACTTGCAGCGATTTCGCCAAATTGTTCGGGGCAAAATAAAGAAACAGCTCCGAAGATTTATTTCTACAGGTGAACTCATCGGGAAAAAGGGGAATGAGCTTGTCAGCATTCCTATCCCTCGCATTACCATTCCTCACTTTGAATTTTCAGACAAACAGCAAAATGGCGTGGGACAAGGAGATGGTGGCGATGGTGAACCTGTTGGCCCTGGTGATGGTGGCGGAAAAGCGGGCAATACCGAAGGCAAACACTCGGTTGAAGTGGAAGTGGATTTCGAGCAACTTGCCGAGCTCTTAGGCGAAGAGCTTGAGTTGCCACGCATTGAACCGAAAGGTGAAGATCAACTTGAATCAGGCGGACTTCGCTATTCAAGTTTGGCATCCGCTGGTCCCGAAAGTCTTCGGCATAGCAAACGAACTTTCCGCAAAGCCCTCAAGCGACAAATTGCAAGCTCCACCTATGATCCCCTGCGTCCCATCATTATTCCTGTGCGTGAAGACAGGGTGTATCGTTCGGCCAAAGTAAAACCAAAACAAAAAAGCAAAGCCCTTATTGTCTATATATTGGATGTGTCTGGTTCAATGGGAAATGAACAAAAAGAAATTGTTCGCCTCACTTCATTTTGGATCGATACTTGGCTTCGCTCGCAATATCCAGGAGTTGATGTTCGCTATATTATTCACGATGCAGTTGCAAAAGATGTAGATCGTGAAACTTTTTTTCATACTCGGGAAAGTGGTGGTACCATTATCTCCTCTGCCTACAAGCTTTTGCTAAGGCTTATTGATGAAGAATATGATCCGAATGAATGGAATATTTATCCCTTTCAGTTTTCGGACGGAGATAATTGGTCGGGCAATGATACTGAAGAGTGCCTTAAAATTTTAAACGAACGCATTCTTCCTATTTCAAATATGTTTTGCTACGGCCAAGTTGAAAGTGAATACGGAAGCGGCCAATTTCTTCAAGATCTTTTAGGACGTTTTAAAGAGGATGAGCGTGTGGTGACAGCAAAAATTCCAGGAAGAGAATCTATTTCATCTGCCATTAAAACTTTTTTGGGCAAAGGAAAATAAGCATGACTCATGCTGTTTATAAAAAATATGACACAAGCCTTTCGCCAGAACTGCTTGCCATAAAAAAGAAAGTGAAGCTTTGTGCAGAAGAGTTTGGGCTCGATTTTTTTGAAGTTATTTTCGAAGTTCTTGACTGGCGGCAAATCAATGAAGTAGCTGCATTTGGTGGTTTTCCAAATCGTTATCCACACTGGAGATTTGGAATGGAGTATGAGCAACTCAGCAAAAGTTATGCTTACGGACTTTCAAAAATTTATGAAATGGTCATTAACAATAATCCTTGTTATGCTTACTTGCTTCATTCAAATCAACTTGTGGATCAAAAATTAGTGATGGCGCATGTATATGGCCACTGTGATTTTTTCAAAAATAATATTTATTTTGCGCACACCAATCGAAAAATGATGGATGAAATGGCCAATCACCGTACAAAAGTGATTCGCCATATCGAACGTTATGGCAGAGAGACGGTTGAGGATTTTATTGATGCATGTCTTTCTATCGACACTCTTATAGATTACAATGCGCCAGCTATTCGCAGAAAATCAATTGAGCATCATCAAGATGCTTCTGGAATTATTCATCGTCTGCATACCGATAAGCCTTATTTAGACAAATTTATCAATCCCCCGGAATTCCTGGAATATCAACGTCAGCAGCTTGAAGACCAGTTGGAACGTGAACAAAAACTTCCGCTCGAACCTGAAAAAGACATCATGCTCTTTTTGCTTGAGCATGCTCCTTTAGAAAGATGGCAACACGATGTCTTGTCCATCATTCGTGAAGAAGCTTATTATTTTGCTCCACAAATGCAGACAAAAATTATTAATGAGGGCTGGGCGTGTTATGTGCACACGAGATTAATGACTGAAAAACTTTTAACTGATGATGAAGTAATAGATTATGCCGATCACCATTCTGGAACAGTGGCAATGCAAAAGGGTGGACCCATCAATCCTTACAAAATTGGCTTAGAGCTTTTTCGAGACATTGAGGATCGCTGGAACAAAGGAAAATTTGGAAAAGAGTACGAAGACTGTACCAATATGGTAGAACGAGAAAAATGGGATAAAAAACTTGGACTTGGAAGAGAGAAAATTTTCGAGGTAAGAAAAATTTACAATGACATTAACTTTTTAGAAACATTTCTTACTCCTGAATTTTGTGCGCAGCATAAACTTTTTGTGTACGCACTTAATCCCACTGCAGACCAATACGAAATTGTGACGCGCGAGTTTAAAAAGGTGAAGCAACAGATTCTCTTTCAGATGACCAATTTTGGAAGGCCCATTATTCATGTGGTGGATGCAAGATACCAAGGCAGAGACGAGCTTTTGCTCAAGCATTCTCACGAGGGAATGGATTTGCGCGATGATTATCGCAAAGAAGTCATGCAAAATCTTTTCCGTTTCTGGCGGCGACCAGTTCACCTTGAAACTATCGCAGAGGGCACAGCAAAAATTTTAAGCTTCGATGGACACAACCACAGCGAAAAAAGACTTTAGATCAGTTGTCTTTACTCTTATATCCCACCAAAAAAACGCTTCCCATAATAAGTGAACTGCAGATGCCCAAGCCATAGGCGCCAATCCAAAAAGTGATGATAATGTTGAAGAGAGCGATTGAAAAATAAAAGAGTGTGCAGAGTTTTGATGTTTGAAACGATAAACGCTCTTTCAACAGCTTCCAAAGCAATTCATTCACTGCAATCACAATGGCAGCAACTAAAAACCAACCAGCAAAATTGCTGAGAGGCACATCAAAATACCAGCCAGGGTTTGGATAATAGTAAATTTCTCCCAAAAACCATTTGCTTCCCAAGTGAGCTATTGGATCAATTACTACATCAAGCAGTGTCGTGAAAAGCGCTCCAGTTGTGATTCTGAGAAGAGTTGCTTGTCTTGGCGAGGCGGTGAAAGTATGTGCTAAAACATTTGAATGCTGAAGACGAAGCGACATGCAGTATCCAGCAAAAATTAAAAAAGGATAAGAAAGGGAATCAAAAAACGGCACGCCAGCAACAAGCAGTTCGCCTGGCATGTTTTGGTAATGATAGAAATACCAACCGTACGGGAAACCATAGTTGATAGAGAGATATTCAGAAAACCAGGCAATGACATAGCCGCTGAAAAGCCACAGCAAGCTGCGTTTCAAGTTCCACAAACGAATGGAAAGAAAAAGATATCCCGCCAAAAATGCAAAGACATAAGGTCGATTCATTATTGTTGTTATGAGAGCATCGATCATAAAACTTATTTCATCCTTTGCTGATATGAGTGAAGAGCGTCTTTAAGCGTTGTTTCAACATCATGAGTTGGAATCCCAAAATGAGTTTGGAGTTTACTGCTATCAAAGCGCCATGGTTTTGCAACCGCTTTCAAAAAAGATAATCGTGCAAGCGGAGTTCGTTGCAAAATGTTTGCAATGTGCTCACCACAAAAAACAAGTACAAAAAGAAGTGTGTAAGGCAAATGGATGAAGAATTTTTTTTCACCCGAAACAATATTCATTTTTTCTAGAAGATGACGAAGTGAAATGTTTTCACCTCCTGCGATATAAAGCGCTTCAGAACTGGATTTGAAGAGAGCTGCTACGGAATAGGCTGCAAGGTCTCGTACATCGATGAGGTTTATGATGGTGTTGTAATAAAAAACACATTTGTGCTTTAGAAAAGCACGAAGAATACTTTGGGTTGCAGAGTGTATGTTGTCGCCGGGGCCAAAAACTGCGCTCGGCCGAAAAATGGTAGTGGGAATATAAGGCGAAAGTTCTTCAAGAATCAGTTGTTCTGCCAGGTATTTGCTCCGCTCGTAACTCCCTTCGGCTGACGCTAGTGAACAGAAGCTGCTTTCATCACGTTTTTCTCCATTTTTACTCGCGCCCATCACCATGGCACTTGAGAAATATAAAAAGCGTTCAATTTTTTCTTCGCGAGCAATGCGAATGAGATTTCGGGTGCCTTCCACATTCACATCAAAATATATTTCAGCAGAAGGTGACCAAAGAGCGGTGTGAGCTGCAGCATGAATGATAAAGCTGGCTTTTTTGCAAGCACGTTTTAAGTCGAGAGGATTTCTAATGTCTCCGTAAATGCAGGTGAGAAGCGGATGAGAAGGGAATGTTTCGTTTTGGTGCAGCAGAGCGATGACAGGAATTTTTTTTTCAAGGAGAAGCTTGCAAATATGAGAGCCAATGAAACCGCCAGCGCCTGTTACAAAAACAGTCTTAGGCATAGCCTTTAATCTCGAGAAGAGCTTTTACAATGCGAGGTTCCCACTGACCAGATTCAATTTCTTTCGCGAAGATGGAAAGGGCTTTTTCTTCACTCATGCCAGATCGGTAAGGGCGGTCTTCGGTCATGGCATCGAACGTATCGGCAACAGCTGTAATGCGAGCTGCAAGTGGAATATCTTCCCCGCAGAGATTGTCGGGGTAGCCTTTGCCGTCAATGCGTTCGTGGTGAGAACGGATAATTGGCAAACAAGGCTCCAAGCTTTTAAGAGGGGCACAAATATCGTGGCCTCTAATAGGGTGTGTTTTGATGTTGTCCATTTCGTCATCACTGAGTCTGCCAGGTTTGAGCAGCACGGCTTCCTTTACACCAATTTTTCCAATATCGTGAAGCAGTCCGCCCTTACGAATGTATTCAATTTCCTTGTCGGGAAGACGGAGAAAATAGGCAAGCTGTACCGAAAGCTCTGATACCCGTTTCGAGTGGCCGCTGGTATAGACATCTTTTGCCTCCAAGGCTTCGGCAAGAGAAAAAAGTATGCTTTCGCTTGAATCTACATTGTCATGCAGCATTTTCATGTGCAGCAACGATTTGATGCGCGTCACAAATTCTAATGGACTGACGGGATGCGAAGAAAAATCATTGGCCCCAAGTTCAATGGCCTTAATTTTATCTTCGATATCTTGAATGTGGTTGGTGATGAGAACGGGAATAAAGTGAGTGTTTGGATTTTGCTTCACTTCGCGCAAAACAGAAAAACCAGATAAATAAGGAAGAACGAGATTGAGCAAAATGAGATCTGGCGTGGTTTTTCGGATGGTGTTTAAAGCGCTGTCGCCGTCACGCACAAGATCTAAATGGAATGAAAAAGGTTTTAACTGTTCAAGAAAAAAAGAAATACGCTCTTCTTGTGTATCAATAATCAAGATGCGTGGAGTTCGTCTTGTTTTGATGATCATGGGGCACATGCCTAGCAAATGCGTTTGTGGAGTGCAAGGGATAGCTGTGTGATTTCCCATTTTTCTCTCAACTCTGCTTGCTTGAATTGGAAAAGTGCGATAGTTCCATTCCACTCGGTGTTCGAAAATACTTTTTTCCTTCTTCACCATGAGAAAACTCACATAAAGGAGCAAAATATGTTTCGTCTTTTGCGATTAATTCTTCTTATTGTTGTTATTGCGGTTGCTGTGTTTGCAGTGACTGGTTACAAAATTAATGGAAAAACCATTCAGGATTATTATCATAGCTTGAGTGAAAATAAAGAAGTGAAAGAAGGCATGAAAGACCTGCGAGTGTTGGTTGGTGAGGCGATGAAGGCAGTTGGCGAAGAAATGTCAGACACCATTAGCGATGAAGATAGAGAAAAAATGGAAGACTTAGTGAAAAAAGAATTAGAAGAAGGAAAGAAAGTGAAAAAGTAATTGTATGTCTTCATCCCGTCAGTTTTTGAAAGAAATCTACTCACATCTTTTTGAAGTTTTTGGTGCACAAAAATGGTGGCCAGCGGAAACTCCCTTCGAAGTGATGGTTGGCGCCATCCTTACCCAAAATACAAATTGGAAAAATGTAGAAAAGGCTTTGCAGAACTTGAAGCAAAGTGCTGCTTTGCAACCTAACGCTATGTATCAACTTTCCACGTCTGAACTTGAGCTGCTCATCCAGCCATCTGGCTTCTTTCGTCAAAAAGCAAAACGCTTGAAAACTTTTCTGAAGTATTTTTTGGAAGAATACGAAGGTGATGTTGCGCTTATGAAAGAAAAATCAACATCAGCACTCAGAGAAGAGTTGTTAGCTCTAAAAGGCATTGGCCCTGAAACTGCCGATTCCATTTTGTTGTATGCTTTGGAAAAACCAATTTTCGTGATTGATGCCTACACAAAAAGAATTTTATTTCGTCATTATTTAGCACTCGAAGAAGATGATTATGAAAGTTTGCAAGACCGCTTCCACTCGTCGTTTGCTGACGATCATGTTTACTTCAACGAATACCATGCTCTGCTTGTGCAAGTAGGAAAAAACTACTGTCGTCCAAAAAATCCAAAGTGCAGCGAATGCCCGTTAAATGCATTCAATTGGAACGGTGGAACGTATCAACGTCTCTCATCCTCTATGGAGTAACCAGCGAGAGCACATATGCATCTAAATGAATTAATTTTTTTGCTACCCGCAACACATCTTCAGTTGTTACTTTCAAAACGCGTTCGGGATATTTTTTCATTTCTTCAATGCCTAAACCGTACAACTCGTTGAAGGCCATGTTGGAAGCAATGGAGCCGAAGCGTTGAAGATCGAGTTCGTAAACTCCAGCGATATATTGTTTCGCGCGATCAAGTTCATCGGCTTTCACTTTTTTAGTGGAGATGAGTTCGAGTTCATTTTTCATGCTGCTGATAGCGGTGTCTGTTTTCGCCGGATCAGTTCCAATATAAACAGCGAAATAACCAGGATCGATTCCAGCTTGTAAAACTGAGGTAACGGTGTAGGCCAAACTTTGTTTGTCGCGGAGTTGTAAGAACAATCTTCCGCCCTGGCCAGAAAGAATATTGTTCAGCACTTGAGCTGCATAGTAATCTTTGTCATAAAAGCTAATGCCCTTAAATCCAAGTACAATATGGGCTTGCTGTTTGTCAGCTTTGTGTACTTTTTTCTCAATAATGTGTTTTGGTGCAGCGTCTGATTTTAAAGAAAGTTTTTTTGAAGCCTTCTTTTTGAAGCCAGAAAAGCGTTCTTCGCACATGTGAATGGTGGTATCTACGTTCACGTCACCCACAATCGAAATCAGCATTTCTGGAGTATGAAAAGAATCCGTCCATGCTTTTTTTAAGTCTTTGGCCTGAAGTTTTTTTACCGAAGCAGCTTTTCCTGTAACAGGAAGACCGTATGGATGCTTGGGATAGAGGGCTTCAAGAAAATACTGAAAGGCCATTTTGCTTAAGTTGTCTTCTTGGTGTCGTATTTGCTCAAGCTGCAAATACTTTTCTTTTTTCACTTCATTTGTATCAAAGTTTGCATCCAAAATAATTTCAGAAAAAAGATCGAAGCCAACTTGCAAGTGTTCGCTCATGCATTCGGCTCGCATACCTACACTGTTTTTTCCGCTGAAAGCCCCAACAGATCCAGCGATGCGGTCGATGTCGTGTGCAATTTTATTGCTGTCTCTTTGTGTTGTTCCTTTTGCAGCCACTCGTGAAAGCAAAAGACTAATGCCATTGTTGCGCACATTTTCTGCACGAAGCCCACCAAGGTTTGCCGCCACCATCGAGACAAGCGGAAGATGATGTGTTGGTTGAATGATGAGCTTAAGACCATTGGAAAGTTTCGTCACTACAGGTCCAGATTTTTTCTTTTGTATACTTTGTTTCTTTTGCTTCAACAAAATGCCTTCAAGTGATTTGTGTTTTTTCTTCCAAGCTGATGTTTCGGGAAGGACAAGTACCACCGAGCTTTGCTTGAGGTGGAGATATTTTTTGGCAACATCCTGAAGCATTTGTGCGTCAACTTTGTACAGAGCTTGTTGGTATTTTTCTTCGAAGTCCAAATTGCCAGCGGTTGAAAGAAGATATGCATGCTTGCCCGCAAGTCCGCCAACGGTTTCACGTTCGTAGAGTTCGGAAGAAATAATGTTGAGCCGGGCTCTGGCAATTTCATCTGTGGAAACAAGATCTGTTTGCAGAAAATGGAGTTCATCTCTAATGGCTGCAAAAAGTTTTTCCATTTTCTTTTCTTCGGCAAGTCCGCTGATAGCAAATATGCCCGGGCTTCTTGGAGTGTAGGCATAACTTGAAATGCGAAGTGCAAGTTGTTGTTCTTCCTTCACCTTCAACTCTAAACGAGAAGCTTCGCCGCCGCCAAGAATGTGGCTGAGAATATCAATGGCAGGAATATCTTCATGCGCAATGGAAGGAATGTGCCAGCCCAAAGAAAAATAATTTCCCTGAATGTTCATGGTGTTTGCAATTGAACGAATTGAGCTTTGACTTGGTTCTTCAATGTCGTCGGAAAGTGGCTTCTGCGCTGGTGTTCCCGAGAATGATGAAAAAGCTTTCGTGATATCAACTAACATTTTTTTGCTGTCAAAATCTCCCACCACCACAAAAATCATATTGTGTGGTGTGTACCAACGTTTGTAAAAACGAAACAGATCGTCTTGGCTAAAGTTTTTTACGGTTTCAGGAAATCCTATAATAGGGCGACCGTAAGTATGTTTTTTAAAAACTGTTTTAAACAAAAGATTGCTTGCCACATGGCCGGGATTGTCGCGCTCACGCTTGATTTCCTCAAGCACCACTTCTTTTTCACGCTCCAGTTCTTCGGCGTCGAAAAGAGGATGTTGCATGGCATCGGACAAAATTTCTAAACCTTTGTGCGCAAACCGAGAAGCCATGCTCATGTAATAGACGGTTTGATCAAACGAAGTGTATGCATTCATGTCGCCGCCAGCGGCTTCAATATCTCTGGCGATGGTGCCTGTTGGGCGGGTTGGCGTGCCTTTGAACATCATGTGCTCGATCAAATGTGCAATGCCAGCTTCGGCGTCAGTTTCAAAAGCGCTGCCCACTTTGGCAACTGCTTGAAATGAAATAACTGGGCACGCGCGGAGTTCTTCAAGAATGACAAGCATTCCATTGCTGAGGGTGAAAGACTGTAGTGACATGGTTTTCTCCAGGGCAGACGATTAAGAATTTCCGGGAAGCTAGTGGAGATGCATCGCAAGTGCAATCATTTTTGAGAGTGGCTTTCCTCGTTTTTACAGGGCGAAAAACAAAGTATTGCTCACTTTACTTTCCACTTTTTTATCGGTATCTCACCCTGCCTGGGAGAAGAAGAGTAATGAATAAAAAGTATGAAAAATTGTCGCAAGAAAAGCTTGAAGCCTTAATTCATCATCATAATGATCTCTACTTTCAAGAGCATGCGCCTGAAATTTCTGATTATGAGTTCGATCAGCTGGTAGAAACACTTCGAAAGCGTTTTCCTCAATCCAAAGTTTTTGAAACCTTGCCCAGTGATGTGAAAGTGGCGTCAAAAAAAGTGGAACACACAAGTCCAATGCTTTCACTTGATAAATGCTATGACGAGGAAACACTCGCCAAATGGGCTTCTAAGTGTGAGGGAAAAATTATTGCGATGCCAAAAATTGATGGCTGCGCCGTTTCGATTCACTATGATGAAAAGGGAAAATTGCATTTAGCAGCCACTCGTGGAAACGGTGTTTTTGGTGAAGATATTACTGAAAATGCCTTGCACATCCATGATGTTCCCAAAAAGATTTCACTCCACAACATTGAAGTGCGTGGCGAAATTTTTATGCCGCTTTCGGTGTTTAAACGCTATCAAGATCAGTTTGCAAATCCTCGTAACTTGGCGGCTGGAGCTATTAAGCTGAAGGATGCAAAGAAAACGGAAGCTTATAATTTGTCTTTTTTTGCCTATGATCTTTTGGGTGCAAACGTAAAAACTGAACATGAAAAAAGAGAGTTGCTGAAGCAACATAAATTTCCGCAAGTGGAAACGCGTTTGTGCGATCGCGAACATCTTCGCGAACCTTTCGATTATTTTGTGGAAAAACGAAACAAATCTGATTTCGAAACTGATGGTGTAGTCTACCGCGCCGATTTACTTTCAGAGCAAGAGCGTTTGGGTTCCACCGCGCATCATCCACGTTTTGCCATTGCGTATAAGTTTCAGGGTGAAACCGGAATCACCGAACTGGAAGGCATCGAGTGGAGTGTTGCGAGAACAGGCACTATTACGCCGGTGGCTTTGGTGAAGCCCGTGTTGCTTTCGGGAGTAACGGTGCGCCGAGCTTCGTTGCACAATGTTGGCCTCATGGAAAAACTTGGGCTGAAAGAACGGTCAACGCTTGTCATGATGAGACGCGGTGATGTGATTCCGCATGTAGAATCGGTGGTGAAGGCTAGTGGAAAGGCAATTGCCGTTCCTGAAAAATGTCCAGCGTGCGATGCACCCACAAAACGCGAAGAGGATTTTTTGTATTGCACCAACTCGGAAAACTGCGTGCGGCAAAAGGTTGCGGAGCTTGAGCATTTTGTAAAAGCGGCAGAGATTGACGGCTTTGGTGGAAAACTTTTAGAAAAACTGTACGAAGAAGGTTTGGTGACGGAGGCTTCAGATTTTTATCAGCTCACTTTAGACCAATTGCTTGAGCTTGATCGCATGGGCGAAACGCTTGCCACAAAGTTGTTGCGCAACATCGAAGAGAAAAAAACATTGCCAGAAGCAACGGTGATATTAGCGCTTGGCCTTAAAGAAGTGGGAAAACGCATGGCAAAAACTTTGGCAAGTTTGGGAAGCCTTGAAGACTTGCGGCAAATGAATGAAGAAGAGCTTGCCCAAGTGGAAGGCATTGGTCCGGTGATTGCGCATAACGTTGTTTCAGGATTGAAGGAAAAAAAACATTCGCTTGCTCGTTTGCTGAAGTACGTGAGCGTAGAAAAAACCAAGAAAAAGCAAAGCGGAAAAGTGGCCGGAAAAAGTTTTTTGTTCACCGGAAAAATGTTGGAAATGAGCAGAAAAGAAGCTGAAGACTTGGTGCAAGCCGAAGGCGGCGAGGTACTTTCGGGCGTAAGTTCAGCGCTTCAGTTTTTGGTGGTGGGCGACGGCGGTGGAGCTGGCTCAAAACTAGACAAAGCCAAAGCCTTGCAAGCCAAGGGAGCAGAGCTAAACATCCTGGATGAAAAGCAGTTTTTGAAGCTGGTAAAATAGCCATATAAGCTGGTTTTTCCCACTTTTAGCCCCATTCAGCAAAAGCCTTGAAAAATAGTTTCTAAACCATTGAAATTCCTAAGCTTTTTTCTTCATTTTCAAGCAACTTTGGCTAAGGTACGGCCGATAAGTTATGTGTAAGGAGAAGTGTATCTATGTTGAGTGCTGGAAGAACAAGAGCTGCTGAAGTTGCAAGCCGAGCTGCCGCCCTCGAAGCGAGGAAAAAGCAGCTTAATGCCGAAGCCGAGCAGAATAAGTTTAGCCTTGCTGGTGAAGCCGATAAGGTAAGGGATGTCATTGCCCAAACCGAGCAGCAGGTTGCCGCGCAAGAAGCCCAGGCTCAACAACTTGAGCAACAGAAAGCCCTTAATGATGGCCAGTTTGAAGCCGTTGATAAGCAAAAAGCCGAAAATGAAAGCCGTCTTGCTTCTGGCCAGGAAAGTGTAAACTCGGAACGCGCACAACTAGAAGGGCAAATCAAAGAAAACGAAGTGATGCGCGAGAGACGGCAAAGTCTCGCCGAACGCATTGCTCATGATAAACCTCTCGTTGAAAATCGTGTGAGCGCTTATTGGAAGCTTGTTTTACTCGATGCGCAAAATACTGCAGATAGTCATTGGGAAACAGTGTGGGCAAAAGCACTTGCAGCTTTTACACGTTTTGCAGTTGCCTATATCGACGCCAACCATCAGGTAACTCAAATCCAACCAAGTAACCCAACACAGTTTGCAAATGGTTTAAATCCACAACAAGACAGTGATCAACTTCGAGCGCTCAAACGTCAGCATGAAGATCTTGGACATGATGAAGAGGCAAGAATAGCGCGAAATGAAGCTGCAGAAAAATCACTTGAAAGCCGAGAAGTACAACTTGATCAGCAAGCAAAAGAATTTGCGATTATGATTGATAAGCAAACGCATTCTATCCTTCAACGCGCAGAAGAACTTGGCTTGCAAATGCAACAAGCCCTTGCAGCCGCTGACAGAGCGCGCGATTCTATTAAACTCCATGAAGACCGTATTGCGCAACTTGAAAGCCGAAGTGGCGAATTGGATGCGTTGAAACAACAGCAAATTGATGCACTTCCAAAAGCTTAAACGTAAAGTAAACGAGAATCCCTGGATCCCCTAAATTCACAAAAGAAGAAACAAAAACTTCAAAATAACCACAAACCACAAACTAAAAACTGAATCTAATTCACCTTAAACTCACTGCTTTCTATTTGGTAGGATTTCAACTTTGAAATAAGGGTTGTTCTGGCCATCCCCAGTTCTTCGGCGATACGGGATTGATTGCCGTGGTATTTTCTGCACAGTTCGAGAATGCGTTCTTTTTCCTGTTCACGAAGGGGGCGAAGTTTTCCTTCTGCAGCAGGTGCGAGGAGAATATCACTTGCGTCCAAAACATTGTGTTCACAAAAAAGGGCAGAGCGCTCCAGGGTGTGTTTGAGTTCGCGCACATTTCCTGGCCAGCTGTGTTTTGTGAGCACTGCAAGAGCAGCGCTGGAAAGTGTTTTTGGCTGTTCTGGAGAAAGCACACGCAGAAAGTGTTCGGCAAGAAGAGCAACATCTTCTTTGCGTGCGCGAAGTGGTGGCAAGTGCAAAGGCAGAATGTACAAGCGATAGTATAAGTCAGTGCGAAATTTTCCGCGTTCTACCAAGTGCTTCAAGTCTTGATGTGTTGCCGTGATGATGCGCACATCAACGGGAATATCTTCTTTGCCGCCAATTCTTCTGGTGACGCGTTCTTCCAGCACGCGCAGCAAGCGTGTTTGCAGTTCAAGTGGCATTTCGGCAATTTCGTCTAAAAATAAAGTACCACCATTGGCTTGCTCAAAAACACCAGCGCGGCGTTCACTTGCGCCGGTGAAAGCTCCGCGTTCGTGGCCAAATAAAATAGATTCGATCAAGTTTTCGGGAATGGCGCCGCAGTTGAGCGCAAGAAAAACCTTGTCGCTTCGTTTGCTTTCTTCGTGGATGGTTTTTGCCAACACTTCTTTTCCGGTTCCGGTTTCACCTTCAATGCAAACGCTGGCCTCACTGGGCGCCACTTTTCTGATGAGCTTGTACAGCAGCTTCATGCTTTGGCTTTCGCCCAAAAGTCTGCCGAAACTTTTGAGTGCGATGGGATGATGCATTTTTTCGTCTCGGGGTTTTAAGCTGATGCTGCTTTTTCCCAATTCGATCTGTGTTTTGCTGGTGATGACTGACTTGCGAATACTGATGCCATTGATTTTGGTGCCATTGGTGCTTTCCAAATCTTTTACTTCGAGTGAGTTTTGCTTCACCACAATGCTGCAGTGTTTGCGTGAAAGGTAAGGATCATTAAGGCAGACATCACAGTTTTTATCTTGGCCAATGATGTACGTTTTTTCAGAGAGAAAAAGGTGGCTTGTATTTCCTTCGGCATCTTTTGCTTCCAAAATCCAACGACAGGAAGATGAGCTGGGTTGTGAGTTTGTATCTGCACCCAGCAAAGTGGGTGTGGCTAAATAGACCGTTTTTTCTTGCTCGCGTTGCACATCATTTTGAACACAAATATTCCATGAAGCAATGGAAGGTGAAGTTTCTGCTTCAAGCGGCGCGCTGGAAACTTTTTGGCCTTTGTAAAAAATGCCATTTCGAGATTGCAGGTCGATAAGAACGAGCTGTCCCTCGATTTCATCTACTTTGCAGTGCTTTCGTGAGATTTCCTCATCCAGTAAAACGATGTCGCAGTCGGTGCCGCGGCCCACGGTGAGAGGAAGTTTGCTGATGCCATATTCCAACAAGGGCATTTGGCTACGTTCGAAACGAAGTGTTTTCATGCCTTTCTTGTAGAAGAATCTGCTTGAACTTCAAATGCTAAGTGTTCTTTTTTTCAGGAAGTTCTCGTTTTGAAACACCATTTTTGAACAGGTGTTTTGTTTTCTGGATGGCACTCTGTTCCAAAAAGGAAAAAGTGTAAAAAAAACGTGCAAGATCATATTGAATTGGGTAGTGCGATGGCCCGTACGATATTTTTACTTAAGA
>PCXC01000039.1:64047-68771 GCA_002796345.1 Deltaproteobacteria bacterium CG11_big_fil_rev_8_21_14_0_20_42_23
GTAAGTGTAATTGGAGCAGGGTTTGTGGGCTCAACGACAGCTCAACGGATTGTGGAACGAGATCTTGCTGATGTTGTTCTTTTCGATATCGTTGAAGGCATGCCGCAAGGCAAAGCGCTTGATATGGCTGAAGCTGCGCCGGTGGAAGGATACGATGCAAAAATCATTGGAACCAATGATTATGCCGATACCAAAAACAGTGACCTGGTTGTTGTCACAGCCGGTTTACCACGAAAACCTGGCATGACACGCGAAGACCTTTTGCTGAAAAATGCCGAAATTGTTGGCAGTGTGGTGGAGCAAGTAGCAGCGCATTCACCAAACGCTATTCTTGTGGTGGTGAGTAATCCGCTGGATGCCATGACACATTTAGCCTGGAAAAAATCTGGCTTCAAGCCAAACAAAGTTATCGGTATGGCCGGTGTTTTAGATTCAGCGCGCTACCGCACGTTTATTGCGATGGAGCTTGGCATTTCGGTGAAAGATGTACAGGCGATGGTGCTTGGCGGACATGGAGATACCATGGTTCCGGTGCCACAGTATTCAACCGTTTCTGGAATTCCTATCACTGAACTTATTTCTGCAGAGCGCATCGAAGCGATTAATCAGCGCACGATTAACGGTGGAGCTGAGATTGTGAAATTGCTAAAGACCGGAAGTGCTTACTACGCAACGTCTTCCGCTGTTTTAGATATGGTGCAAAGTATTTTGCGCGACGAGAATCGTATTTTGCCATGCTGTGTTCATTTGCAAGGCGAATATGGCATCAATGATATCTATTGCGGAGTGCCGGTACAATTAGATCACACTGGTGTTGCAAAAATCATCGAGCTAAAGCTTGGCGATAAAGAGTTAGGCATGTTAAAAAACTCAGCTGAATCAGTTCGTGCAAACGTAGCCGTGTTTTCTGCTTAGAGTTTTATCTCTGAATCATTTCAATATCACAAAAAAAATCCCTCACCGAAACGTGAGGGATTTTTTTTGAGAAAAGTTTAAATGTTAAAAAGCAGTTTCATCTTTTGAAATGACCATATGAATATCTGCTGCGGGGACGGAGTGGGTGATGGCGCCTACTGAAATGTAATCCACGCCGGTTGCGGCATATTCTTTTACGGTATCTAGAGTGATATTTCCTGACACTTCCAATTTTACTCTGCCTTGAATGAGGGTTGCTGCTTCTTTTACTTTGGCAACGCTCATGTTGTCTAACATGATGATGTCTACGCCAGCTTCGAAAGCTGTTTTTACATCCGCTAATGTTTTGCATTCTACTTCAATGAGAATGCCATTTTCTTGATGAGCTTGTGCTCGCATAATTGCGGACTCAATATCTCCAGCGATGTCCACGTGATTGCCTTTGATGAGATAACGATCAAAAAGTCCGTGGCGATGGTTTTCGCCGTCGCCCATACTCACGGCATATTTCTCCAGCTCGCGGTAAGCGGGAAGGGTTTTGCGGGTATCGAGAATTTTTGCATTGGTGCCTTCGATGGCTTGCACATAGCGATGCGTGTGGGTTGCAACGCCGCACAGATGTTGCAAAAAGTTTAGAGCAGTTCGCTCTGCAACCAGCAATTGGCGCAGGTTTCCGATGACGTTGGCCAAAACAGTTCCAGCTTGCACGCGTTGTCCATCGCGAACTTCGGGCGCAAAGTGAATGTCTTCATCGCAGGCAAGAAACACTTCTTTGGCTACCTCAAGCCCAGCTACCACCAGGTCTTGCTTTGCGCGCAGCATGGCTCGGCCACGCATGCGCTCGGACACAATGGCTTCAGAAGTAATGTCGCCAGAGCCAATGTCTTCGCGAAGAGCAAGGTCGATTAAGGTGTTTACATTTTTTATCTGCATGATTTTCTCTTTAGCCCAATCGCTTCAACGAATCTACAAGCATGCTTATTTTTTCTTGTGTTGCTTGAAGCCGTGCATTTTGTTTTTCAATAATTTCTTTTGGTGCGTTTTCGATAAATTGCTTATTGGCCAGCTTTTGTGTGATGCCATCTTCTTCTTTTTTCAACTTTGCAATTTCTTTTTCCAAACGCTCTTGCTCGGCTTTGGTGTCGATGAGGCCTTCAAGCGGAATAAAATATTCGCCGTGTTCGCCAATGGCTGTTGCCATGTTTTCTTTGGAACTCATAGAATGTGACGCGTCTAAAGATGAATATTCATCTATCTTTGCGAAGAACTGCACATATTGCTTTGCTTCTTCATGAGCCCATTTTTTTTCTGAAAAAATGCTGGTGGCTTTGGGCAAGCGCTTGTGATGTGGAATATTGGTTTCGCCACGAATATTGCGGAACGTTTCCACAGGTTCTTTCACAGCAATTTCAAAAAGATGTGTTTCAGCTTCGAAAGGAAGATCGGCTTTTGTGGGATAAGTGGAAATGATAATGGCTTTTTCTTTTCCACTGACCACACTCCAAATTTCTTCAGTGAGAAAAGGAAGGAAAGGATGCAAAAGTTTAAGTGTGCTTTCCAGTACCATTTTCAGCGTATACTGACTTGCTCTTCTTTTTTCTTTGTCATCACCATTGAAACTTATTTTTGCACTTTCTACATACCAATCGCAGAAATCGTTCCAGGTAAAGTGATACAAAAGCGTTGCTGCTTGATTGAATTTAAAATCTTCAAGTGCCTCAACCACTTTGTTTACCGTACTTTGCAGCTTGTTTAAAATCCATTTATCGGAAAGCGAAAGGTTTTTTTCGCTGACAGGTTTTCCATCGTAATCTTCTACGTTCATCAGCGTGAAACGTGAAGCGTTCCACAACTTGTTGCAAAAATTCCTTCCCATTTCAAATTTGGAAGTGGAAAGTTTTAAGTCTTGGCCTTCGGTGGAAAGCATAATGAGTGAAAAGCGCATGGCATCGGCGCCGTATTGATCGATCATCTCTAAGGGATCAATGCCGTTGCCCAAACTTTTGCTCATTTTTCGGCCTTGTTCATCCAAGATGGTGCCGTGAATGTAGACATCTGAAAAAGGTACGTCGCCCATGAACTTGAGGCCCATCATCACCATGCGGGCGACCCAAAAATAAATAATGCCGCGGTCAGTGGATAGCACACTGGTGGGGTAATAGTTTTTAAGTGTTTCTGTTTGCTCCGGCCAACCCAGCGTAGAAAAGGGCCAGAGAGCAGATGAAAACCAGGTATCCAAAACATCTTCGTCTTGAACTAAGTTTTTCGAGCCACATTGCGGACATACGTGCGGAGTGTCTCGCGAAACAATGGGCGGACATTTTTTACTATCGTCCGATTGTTCGTCTGTCTGACTGTCCGAATCTGTGCAATACCACACCGGAATGCGATGGCCCCACCAAATTTGACGAGAGATGCACCAATCACGAACGTTGTCTAACCATTGCAAATAGAAACTTTCCCAGCGAGCAGGGTGAAATGAAACTCTTCCTTCTTCACTTGCTTGAATGGCTGCGCGTGTGAGCGGTTTCATTTTGACAAACCACTGATCGGAAAGCCACGGTTCTATGATGGTGTTACAGCGATAACAATGGCCAACGCTGTGAGGGTGATCTTCAATTTTTTCCAGCAGGCCTTGTTGGCTGAAGGCTTCCACTATAGCTTTGCGGCAGTCTTCGCGGCTTAAGCCTTTGTAGTTTTCGCCGGCTTCTTCATTCATGCTAGCGTCATCGTTCATCACGTTGATGCGCGGAAGATTGTGGCGTTCGCCCACTTGGAAATCGTTGGGGTCGTGGGCCGGTGTTATTTTTACCGCGCCGGAACCAAATTCACTTTCTACATAATCGTCTGCAATGATGGGAATTTGTCTTTTGGTTTCAGGAAGAAGCAACATTTTTCCTACCAGATGTTTATATCGTACATCTTTGGGATTCACGGCTACAGCGGTATCTCCCAAGAGAGTTTCTGGGCGAGTGGTGGCAACGACGAGAAATTTTTTTGGATCATCAGCAAGGGGATAGCGCAAGTGCCAAATGTGGCCAGCTGTTTCTTCGTGTTCTACTTCATCATCAGCAAGTGCAGTTCTGCAGCGCGGGCACCAGTTTACAATATATTTTCCGCGGTAGATAAGATCATCTTCATAGAGCCGAACGAAGCATTCACGAACAGCTTCAGACAAGCCTTCGTCTAAAGTGAAGCGCGTGCGATCCCAATCGCAGGAAGAGCCTAAAGCTTTAAGTTGAAGTAAAATGCGATCGCCATATTCTTCCTTCCACTTCCAAATGCGATCAATCAAGGCTTTGCGGCCGATGTCTTGGCGCTTCTTGCCTTCAGTTTTTAAAATTTCTCGCTCAACCACGTTTTGTGTGGCGATGCCGGCGTGATCTGTTCCAGGTTGCCACAGCACTTCAAAACCACTCATACGTTTCCAACGTGAAAGCACATCTTGAAGTGTGTTGTTAAGCGCGTGCCCCATGTGCAAAGCGCCAGTTACGTTTGGTGGCGGAATAACAATGCAATATGTTGGTTTTTCTGGATTGTCGGCTGCCTTGAAGTAGCCGCCATGTTCCCAAAACTGATACCATTTTGCTTCGATGGCTTTGGGATCGTAATTTTTTTCAAGCTCTTTCATGATTTTTCTTTCGTGAGTACTTTGCTGCAATGCTTGTCATTTTTTTTGTTTTGTCATCCTCGCGTACGCGGGGATGTGGATCCACAATTCTCTTTTAATTTTAAACCCTCTGGATCCCCTAAATTCACAAACGAAGTGCAACACTTTATGGATAAGGTGTTGCCATGGGAACCTACTA
>PCXC01000040.1 GCA_002796345.1 Deltaproteobacteria bacterium CG11_big_fil_rev_8_21_14_0_20_42_23
AACAAAACCATCCACTTCAGATGGAGGAGGACATTTTACCGTGGGAATTAAGGGAGGACATTGCTACGTTGGAACTACAGCATTCTGAGTTCTTGCTTAACGCTTAAGCAAAAAAATAATTCCCACTCCTCTAAACCAATAGAGACGCGTGTTTGCTGACTGTACAATCAGAACATAAAAAATAAATTGTTGTGAAAAGGATTATGTACGCGTTAGCGACACATCAGAGAATACATCAGAGAAATACTAAAGAGAGGATGAAACACTTTTTTAAGAACAACATCGGCATCACCAACATAGGAACTTCTATTTCGATTAGTAGGGGAAACACTTGGACTTGATCCTGATTTCATTTTATCCTCCAGGAAAAGTACTGTTCATAATTCTTTCCAGAGACATTCCGGAAAAGCTTCAGGAACAGCATCTGCGAAGAACATAGCGCAAACACCGACGCTAATTACTTTTCCCGGAGGAAGTCAAATAAATTGTTTGAAATCTATTTCTTTTTTTCCCAAAGGGGAACTTAAGAAGAAAAAGTGGAAATGCTTAAGGCGAGTTCTTTATGCTCTTTGGCATAAAGATGAAGTGGTTCTTTTGCTTGCACTGCATCCCAAGCTTGGTGGAGGCTAAGCGCCCCTGCCCGCGGGCCAGCAGGATGGCCAAACACGCCACGCCCCGGAACCATGGCAAAATCGGCATGACCAAGCTTTTGAAAAAGTGTAGGCAAGGTAACCGCAGAGTCGCTTCCACCGGGCGCTGGAAGGGAACGCTTCAAATTACCAAACGTATTTAAGCACGTTTCTACATTATCAAGCACTTCATCTTCTTCGCTGAGCATACGCGAACCAAAGCCGGGCATAATGATGAGATCGAAGCCACACAAGCGTTGCAACTTAGTCATGACATAACTTGAAACTCCAAAAAAAGGAATGCGCGAGAAACACGCCATAAAATCAAAGTGACTTACCACTGGAACTTGTGCATAGGCACTCAAACTGCGCACCGCGGAAAGGCCCGTGGTAAAGCCATTTACCATGACAGCACCAGCTCCATTTTTCACGGCGATGTCATGCAAGCGCTTTAGTTCACTCACTTCATCGGTGATGTTGGCCAAAAAGATTTTTTTTGTTCCCGTTTCATCTTCAGCTTTTTTACACGCCTCACCCGCTAACTTTGTACGAAGATCAAGTGGAGAATATTCGGTATCGGCAAGCATCTCGTCATCTTTCGCAATGTCGAGGCCACCACACCACGCTTCGTAAGCAAGGCTCACAAAGTCTTCCGGTTTCAAGCCCACATTTGGCTTCACTACTCCACAAAAAATGGGACGATCATACACTTCCAACAAACCACGAATGCCATCCAATCCAAATTTTGGACCAGAAAATGCCGAAAGGTACTCATCGGGAAAATCAATGTCCAAAAGCTTTATCGCCGATACGCCGTGGCTGTAAAAAGCCCCTTCACCGCAAGCAACCGTAAGTAAATTAGGAATGCGAGCACCAAAATTGCGATGAGGATAGGCAATGCGAACAATAAGCCGAGTGTAGGCTTCGGCATGATGGAAAGCAGAAACAAAGTGTGGAGTTTTACTTATTTCTAAAACTTCAAAGTGAACAACTTTTGCAGCAAACTTTGGACGAAAGTCTTCATCTTTTCCAGGGCGAGACCACTGCGCTGTAGACATCTCGGAACAAAGACCCGCAAGCGCAACACGAGGTTCCACGCATGTTTCCACAGAGTATGTAAAAAAAAGATAATCATCACGAAGCAAATTTTCTTCGTCAGCAAAAAATGATTTTATGTCGTGTTCGTGCATTATTTTCTTTTCTCAAAAAAATTATCTTTAAAAACTCATCATGACATATCTACTCTTTTTCCCATTTCTTTTTCTAAACGCTTCAAAGCAGGAAGATAAATTGTTTTTATCTTCTCAAAAATATTTTCTACCGTTTTCGCATTATAGGTATGAGAACTTAAGTTACGGTCATCAATCATAGCAAGAAAAGCTTCTTCATCATCATTAAGCATCTGCTGTTTGAACGCTTCTTTAAGCGTTGTGCGCGGAGTTGTTGTTTCTTTTCCTTCAAATCGGAGGAAAATTTTTAGCATTTTCCACATGAGTTCAAAAGTGAATTCAAATCGTTGAATCGTTCCATCCCGTTTTAACTCGTCACCATCAGATGCAAGCGTAACAGCTTCATCTAGGCGTAAAAGCGCTTTTTTAAATTGGTCAAACGAGTAATAGACCTCTTTTTTTGTCATAGACAATCCTTCCTGTCTCTAAAATGAGTTGCAAAAATTCTGGATCGACTTGAGAAAGAAAAATCACATCGACCGAGTAAAGACCACTTAGAGCATCAAGCTTGGCTTTTAAAACTCTCACTTTTTTTTCTGATGGAGGCGTTGCTTCAAGGGCAAGATCAAAATCAGATGTGGCACTTCCTTCACCTTTTGCCCGTGAGCCAAAAAAATAAATCTTCTCAGGAAGACACTCTTGAATGAGAAGCTCAACTGATTGGCGTAATATTTCTTTTTCTCGTTCTGATGGCACCATAAGAATTATTTTTTTCTTTCCACAATATAATGTGCAAGCGCTCTGAGCGGTTCTGCTTTTTTGTCAAAACACTGCAAAGCTGCAATGGCGTCTTGAATAAGAGTTGCAGCTTTTTCTTTTGCTGCTTTCATTCCCAACAGGGCCGGATAAGTTAACTTGTCGTTCCCTTGATCACTGCCCACTTTTTTCCCAATAAGGGCTTCATCGCCTTCAACATCTAAAATGTCATCGGCAATTTGAAAGGCAAGACCAACTGCTTCACCATAGTTTTGCAAAGCTTGAATTTTTTCTACGCTTGCCCCACATAATTTTGCCGAACAGCAGAGTGGCGCTACTAGCAACTTTCCTGTCTTGTGCCGATGAATGGTTTCCAACACTTCTTCGCTTGCATGCTTTCCGGTGCAGTCCATATCGTACTGCTGCCCACCCGTCATACCTCTGGCACCCGTGGCATCGGCAAGGTCGGACATCACTTCCACCAAAACGTCTGAAGACACTTTTCCTTTTAAGGCACAAAGCACAGAAAAGGCTTCGGCAAGCAAAGCATCACCTGCAAGAATTGCAGTGGCTTCTCCAAAAACCTTGTGGCACGTGGGTTTCCCGCGGCGAAGATCATCATTGTCCATAGCGGGAAGATCGTCATGAATAAGAGAAAAGGTGTGAATCATTTCAAAGGCAACTGCAAGAGGAAGTACTTTTTTTTCATCACATCCAAGCGCAGATGCAGCAGCAAAAGCAAGTATAGGGCGAAGACGTTTTCCACCCGCTTCCAAACTATAACGCATTGCTTTTTGAAGATGTTCGGGAATATCTTTTGCTTCCAGCGAAATACACAAACTTGATTCAAGCAAAAGTTTTTTTTCGTGAAGGTATGAATTGAGATCGAACATAAGTTAGTTTTCGGATGTGAATGATTCTGTTTTTGCAATGCCGTCTTCAACCGCCAAAAGCTTTTCTACTTTCCCCTTCGCTTCGGTAAGTTTTTGTTCGCACAATCTTACCAGCGAAATACCTTGTTCAAACGTTTTCAGCGAATCATCCAAACTGAGGTCCCCGCCTTCTAGGCCACGCACTACTTGCTCTAAACGCTTCATTGCATCTTCAAAACTCTCTTTTAAGAGGTCTTCTTTTTTCTTTGCCGCCATAAAAACTCCTTTAAGTGCAGATTTCCTATTCAGAGGAGAAATGAAAGTCAATGACAATGGCCTTTTCTTTCTTGCACCGCTTCGCATTTCTCACTATGAGACGAAAACACAGTTTTTTTGAAGGGGGAAGGAAATGACGATGATGACGGCAAAAGAACCAAGCGGCCAAGAACGGCGTAAGTTTGCGCGACTAGATCTTGCACTTTCAATTTCGTACAGCGTTGTAGGCTCTAAAGAAATTCCCGAAGATCCTCGAGAAGCCTTAAGCAGTGATGTGAGTATCGGTGGACTTCGCCTCATGACCCCAAACAAACTTGAAAATGGCACTCGCTTAGAAGTTGCCATTGAGCTTCCTGAAGAAGACGAGCCCCTCAAAGCAGATGCCGAAGTCGTGTGGCAAATAAAAATTTCTGACGCCAGCTTTGAAACAGGCGTACTCATCAAAGGCATGTCTGTCAACGATCGCAGCCGTTTTATGTCATTTGTGTTTGATCAGATGGCGAAGGTTGGGTCGTAAGATTTAGTAATTTTCTTCATCCCCTTAGATTAAGGGGATGTTAGGTGGGGTTATTGTTTTTTGCACTCAGAAGATTATTGCTCTTTAGTTAAAAAGCTCTAACTCCCCCTACCCCCTCTTAATCTAAGAGGGGGAAATAATATCAAGCCTTCCGCACGAGCTTCATTTCACCTTCGTGCACTTTTGCACTCAGCTCTTCGCCAATGTTTACCTGCTTTACCGAGCGAATAGTTTCCCCATTTTCATTTTGAAGTACTGCATATCCTTTTGCCAAAATATGCAACGGAGAAAGATGTTCTAAGTTGGAAGCGTATTTCGAAAGTAAGTTTGTCTCACGTTCAATTTTTCTCTCAAGCGATTGAACAATTCTTTCACGAATGTGATCAAGCTGAATAAGCAATTCGGGAAAGCGTTTTGTGGGATCAGCAAGCCGTTCTCGCAATTGCTCCAGCTGCATCATGCGCGTTATATAGGTTTGCTTAAGCGAAAGTTTGAGACGCGAAAAACGATCTGTAATTTGCTGCATCAGTTCTTGTTTTACGGGTACTGCAATTTCAGCCGCAGCAGATGGCGTTGGCGCACGAACATCAGCCACAAAATCGGCAATGGTAAAATCGATCTCGTGTCCAACCGCAGAAATGGTGGGGATACGAGATGCAAAAAGAGCGCGTGCAACGCTCTCTTCATTAAACGCCCAAAGGTCTTCCAACGATCCACCGCCTCGGCCAACAATAAGTAAATCTACATCACGAAGCTGATTTACATCTTCTATAGCTTTAGCAACTTCCTCTGCAGCCCCCTCACCTTGTACCTTTGCGGGCACTACCAAAATATCAACTCCTGCAAAACGGCGAGTGAGCACATGAATAATATCTCTTACTGCCGCACCGGTTGGTGATGTGATCACGGCAATTTTTTTGGGAAGAAATGGAAGTGCTTTTTTATGTTCAGCGCGAAACAAACCTTCTTTTTCAAGCTTTGCCTTCAGCTGTTCAAAAGCCAATTGCAACGCACCTTTTCCTTTGGGTTCAATGTGATCAACAATAAGCGAGTAGGTTCCACGAGGTGCATAAACACTCAATTTCCCGTGGCAGATTACTTCTAATCCATCTTCAAGCTCAAAGGGAAAACGTCTGGAAAGCCCATTAAAGATAACGGTTGAAATTTGGGCTTTGTCATCCTTCAGTCCAAAGTACCAATGATTTGAGGTGCGACTTCGAAAATTGGTCACTTCTCCTGAAATCCAAATATTTAAAAATTGGCCTTCCAAAGATTCTCGAATGTATTCAGTAATCTCGGAAACGCTTAAGATATGTGGTTTTCCAGGTGATGGATATTCGTTTTGCATATGGTCCATGTTGTTTTTTTCACTTTCTGTGTCAAAAACTCGGGAGCAAGCTCCCGAATTTAATCCAGGGAAATCTGCTAAGGGAGTTTTTTGTTTTCCCTTAAGCTTCACCGAAAAACCGGGCAGTTTTCGCTTTTGAACTGTTGACACAGATGAACTGTGTTTTTCTTTTTCAGGAACAACATCGAAGATGAACATTTCTTGTTTCATAAACCCACTCAGAAAAAAATTTACAATCCACTTCCTAAAGCGCGTAAGCGGAATCGGGCTCCCTTGAGCTTGCTGTTCAAACTCACGGCTTGATTGTAGTACAGTTTTGCTTCGTCCATTTTTTTCTCATTTTCGGCCAGTCTCCCTTTCCAATAATACGCATATGAAGACCATTCATCATTTGGATGTGAAAGAAGAAAGCGCTCTAACAAAATATGAGCGTCTTCGTACCGTTGCGGATTTTGCAGAAGCACTAAACTAACGGCTGAGAAATAAAGTGATTTTTTCGCTTGTGGTTCAATGCGTAAAATATGCTCAAACTGGGAAAAGGCCTTTTCATACTGCTTCGCCGAGATAAGTATTTTTCCATAAATATTTCGAAAAAGAATATTGTCTGGATAACTTTGAACAAAAGGAAGAATAGCTTCTTCTCCTTTTTTATCATTTCCTTCTTCCAGATTTATAATGGCCAATACAATACGCGCAAGATCTTTGGCAACCACACCTTCTTTTACAACGCGCTCTATTAGTGCTATCCCTTCAGCTCTTTTGTCTGGCACAAAAGGAACGAACCACAAGTCTTTGGCAAAAACACTTCTCCAATACAAATACATCCCCATTCCAAAATCTGCATCTGCAAACTGAGGATCATTTTTTTGAATGCGTGCGAAAATTTGTCGCGACTTCGTACCCAGCGTATAGGCGCCAATCCAATCTCTGCGCCTGGCTTCAAAAAAACCTTCCAAGCCAATGAGAGAACCTGAAAACATAAGTTCCCAGTTGCTTTGCTTATAATTTTGCATCAACTGGGAAATGATTTTGTCTCCCATTTTTGCGTATTTCATAAATTCATCAAGGTAAGCAAAATTATCTTTTTCCAGCATTTTTACTTCGTTGAGCGCCATTAAACCGAAAGCGCCCGCTGGCGAGCTGGGATAAGCCGTGCTTAAGGCCTGAAAATGCTGAAATGCAGCTTCGTATTCTCTTGCAAAAAGCAATCTTTCGCCTTGCACAAGTTTTGCCGCAATTTTTTCTTGGATGACTTCTTTTTCAGATGCTGCATAGCTTGGCTGAACGCACACAGCCATCAGCAAAAAAATGCTCACAAAATAAGGGTAAATTTTTTGTTTTTGCAAACGGAACATGCGCCAACTCTTACTCCTCCTTACTTTTAAGAACAAGAGCTAAGAAAGAGGAAATTGCAATTTTATTTTAAATACTCTAAGGTTCTGAAAGTTTAAAAGGAGCAACACTATGAAACAGCCTCCTCACCTACTTCTCTACAGCAAGCAGCTCCAACTCAAGCCCATTCTTTTCGAAACACTTGAATCCTTTTACCCAGAACTTGTCCTCACCCAAAGCTACACCGAAACTGACCTCATCGCACCAAAAGCAAAACTGTGCATCATCGATACATTGCATCTAAGCATTGAACAAACTCACGAACTCCTCGAACTTTTGCCAGACATTCCTGCATTGCTTCTCATCCAAAATCTTGACGAGGCAAAACATTATGCTCAAATTATTCGAGGAAGAAGAGAACTTATCACCATCAACGAACTGGGCAACATTTCGCTTATCAATGTGGTGAGGCATCTTTTTGAACGGCAAGAACTTCATAAAGAAGTCCAAAAAAACAAACTTCAACTTCACGAACTTTCTACCAGAGACGAAGAAACAAAACTTTATAATCGAAGACATTTCTGCAGTTTACTTGATCAAGAAATAAAAAAATCAAACCGATATCAACGAGAGCTTTCCCTTGTTCTGCTTGAGTTTAAGAAGAATGAAGAAAATATAAATGAGGATGAAAAGCATTCGTTTTCTTCTCTCACCACTCTCATTCAAAACACCTTACGTGGAACTGACTTGTTGTCGCGCTTAGATGAAAACATTTTTGCATTTTTGCTTCCCGAAACAGATGCTCATCAAGCTCATGTTGTCTGCGAACGCTTGCAAGAACAATTTGATGAACATTTTTTTTCCGAAACTTGGCTTTGTTCTTTTTGTCACATCAGCAAAACAAAAAATGAAATTTTTGCTGAAGCCCTCATTGAAAAAAACATGAAAGCCCTTTTTCTGAAAAGAGATGAACGCATTATCAATGCAAACCAACAGCTTCACCTTCCAGAAAACAATAACATCCATCTCACCCTCAAAGAACCCATTCAAAAAACAATTCAAAGTCTCGGCCGAAAATGTGAGCAAAAATATTTTGAATCAATTGTGAACACGTTCAAGCTTCCCATGAAAGCAAAGAAAGTTTTTTTGCAACACGCCGAGCGAGTTTCCGTTCTTGCAGAACACCTTGCCGAACAATGTAAATTGGAAATACATGAAGTCCAAAACGTACGAAGAGCGGGGCTCTTTCACGATCTCGGCATTCTGGCCATCAACAGAAATATTTTGCTCAAAAAAGAGTCGCTCTCCAAAGAAGAATTTAACGAAGTAAAACTTCATCCTCTTCTGTGTTCGGAAATGTTAAAAACACACTCCCCATTTCAACTCGATCTTATTGCCATTGCGGCGCATCACGAGCGTTATGATGGAAAGGGATATCCGCACGGGAGCAAGCAAAACGAAATTCCCTTTGCCGCTCGAATTTTGAACATTGTGGAAGCTTGGGACAACATGGTCAGCAGCCAAATCTACCGAAAAAAACCTCTCAGCATCAGCAAGGCGCTTCACGAAATCAAACACGGAGCCGGAACACAATTTGATCCCACGCTTGTGCACCACTTTTGCTACATGATCGAACAATAAGCTCATCATTCTCTTGCACTAATCTTCACTGCTTCATTGACACAAAGCCTAAAGCTCCTTATAATGGCCGAACTTTATTTTTCTTTTTATTTATTAAAGGCTTAGGGTGAACAGTTAAATCTCCCTCTTAGACATCACTATGGCGAAAAAGAAACGCGCTCAAAAACGAAATATTGTACAAGAACTGTGGGGCATTTTTTTTATGGCCCTCACCCTCTTCACCGTGCTTTCGCTTTTTTCGTACAGTCCAACCGACCCTGCTCTCAACGCTGTTTCCAATCTGAACACAATTCAAAACCTCTGCGGCATCATTGGAGCCTATAGCGCCGATATTTTGTTCACCATTTTTGGTATTTCCGCCTATGCCAGCGCTTTTCTCTTTCTTTCTCTCAGCCTTATGCACTTTTTTGGAAAACAGATCAAAACGCGCCTCAAAGACATCTTCTATTATCTGGGCCTCATCACCTTTGTGAGCGCGCTTATTCACCTGCGTTTCGAATCAATCCACATCAGTGACTACATCATCGCTGGCGGAGGCGTTATTGGCGGGTTGATAGGTGAAATTTTCACACACTACCTCAACAAACCTGGCGCATATTTGGTTTCTGCGTCTGGTTCGCTGCTCTTTTTCATTCTTTCCACCCACCTCACGGTTGCCGAGTTGGCAAGCTTTGGTAAAAACATTGCCTTTTCTTTAGGCGCTTTTATAGCAACGCTCTCTCAGCGATGCTGGACTTTTTTCATCCACTGCTCCTCACAGTTTTGGACACACGCGCTTAAAAACCCCTTCAAAAAATTATTTTCACGCTCACCATCTTCAGAAGCATTACTCGAAGACGAAGAATTTGAGGAAGAAGATGATGATGAAACAGACGACGACGAAGAAGTGGATGAAGATGATGAAAACGAAGATGACGAAGATGAAGACGAAGAAGATGAGGATGAAGACGAAATAGATGAAGATGAGCTGGAAGAAATTGAACCGCTTCCTCTTTCTGCCAAAACAAAAAATGCCGCTGGATTTTCTCAAGCTGGCCCAAAAATTTTGAAGAAGGCAGATCCACGGCAAAAACGTGTTCCAGATTCACAGCTTAAATTTGCCAAAATGTCTCGCGCCGGCTACGAGCCGCCACCACTGTCTTTGCTGGACACTGGTGATCAAATTAAAATTGACGTAAACGAAGATGCGCTGAAAAAAAATTCGCTTCTTCTTGAAAAAAAGCTGCGCGACTTCGATGTGATTGGAAAAGTAGTTGCCATCCATCCTGGCCCTGTAATTACCATGTACGAATTCGAACCTTCGCCAGGAACAAAGGTGAACAAAATTGTAAACCTTTCCGACGATCTTTCTTTAAGCCTTGGCGGCCGCAGCGTACGCATTCTTCCACATCTTCCTGGAAAAGCAGCCCTTGGCATTGAAGTGCCAAATTACGAACGTGAAATTGTGTGGCTCAAAGATATTATCGCATCTGCTCCTTTTCAAAAATCATCTAATCGCCTTCCCATGGCTTTGGGCACCAACACTAAAGGTGAGGCCGAAGTAGCCGATCTTGGCAAAATGCCACATTTACTCATCGCGGGCGCAACGGGTTCTGGAAAATCGGTTGCTATCAACAGCATCATCATGAGCCTGCTCTACAAACTCAGCCCCGACGATGTAAAGCTCATTTTGATTGATCCAAAAATGTTGGAACTTTCTATTTATGGCGCGATTCCTCATCTTCTTCTTCCGGTTGTTACAAAGCCAAAGCAGGCCATTGCGGCCATGCGTTGGGCTGTGAAGGAAATGGAACGGCGCTATCGCCTCATGGCAGATACAAGCTGCAGAAACATTACCGGCTACAATGAAAAAATTGCGAAGAAAAAAATTACTCTCACCGACCAAGAAAGAGCCGATGAACTTCTGGCGCAAAATCCCGAAGCGGTTGTGCACACAGGAAAACTTCCTTATTTGGTGATTATCATCGATGAGCTTGCCGATCTTATGATGACCTCAAGCCAAGAAATGGAAGAAACCATTACACGGCTTGCACAAATGGCACGAGCCGCCGGGATTCACCTTATTTTAGCCACTCAGCGGCCATCGGTAGATGTAGTAACAGGCTTAATCAAAGCCAACTTCCCTGCTCGTATTTCGTTCAAGGTAAGTTCACGGCACGATTCTCGCACTATCTTGGATGCAATAGGTTCAGAGCGATTGCTTGGCGCAGGTGACATGCTGTTTATGTCGCCAAATGGTGATGGCATTCTTCGTCATCATGGTTGTTTCGTAACTGAATCTGAAATTGCACGTGTGGTGACACACTTGAAACAGCAAGGAGAACCTATCTACAACGAGTCCATTCTTACTTACACCGAAAAAGGTCCTGCTGCTGAAGAAGGTGATTTTAGTGATATTGACAATGAAGTTTATGATGCAGCGGTGAGACTTGTCACCGACAACCAACAAGCTTCTATTTCGATGGTGCAAAGAAAATTGCGCATTGGCTACAACCGAGCAGCAAGACTTATCGAACGCATGGAATCCGAAGGCATTGTTGGCCCATCAGAAGGCAGCAAACCAAGGCAAGTTCTTGGAAGTCGTTTAGAGTAATGCTATGAAAACTTTTTTAATCACTCTTCTTCTTTCCATTTTTTCACTCTCCCCTGCATATGCTGAAAACACTCACGTTGCGCAGATTGAAACTTTTTTTCGTGAAGCTAAAACGCTTCAAGCTCAATTTATTCAAACAACAAAAGTAAATATTTTGGACAGAAACATTCAGCGGAGTGGAAGCATTTATTTAAAGCAAGGTGGAAAACTTCGCATCCAATATAAAAAACCTTATCAAAAAATATATCTCTCAAATGGAAAATATTTGTGGGTTTTAGAACCTGGAAACAAAAGCGCTCTCAATTATAGCTTGGCTGAGGGAACTCTACCAAAAGAAGCGCTCTCTTTTTTGAATGGACTTGGAAATTTGCGGAAAGAATTTCAGATTCTTAAAGAAGAAAAAAATGACGAAACTATTTTTCTTTCTCTGAAACCAAAAAGAAAAAATGCCGGTTATAAGCAACTCGATTTTCTTTTTGAAAAAGATCACTTCGTGCAAACCCTTACCATCCATAATGATTCGGGCAACACTTCTGTCTACCAATTTTCTCAGTGGAAAAAAAATGGCCTTCTTTCAGACCATTTTTTTGAACATCCTGTAAACACAAGTGAATCGCAACGCTAATTGCGAAGTGGTCTTCCTGTTTGCAAAAGTGACATCATGCGTTCGTGCGTTTTTTTATTTCCGCAAAGGGAAAGAAATGCTTCGCGTTCTAAATCGAGCACATGTTGTTCGTTCGTAATATGAAGTGTTGGCTTATCACCGCCACTTAAAACATGCGCAAGCTTTTCTGCGATGACGCAATCGTAGTCGGTGGCAAGGCCTTGAGCCTTCCAATCTTTTAGACCATTTAACAACGCCATTTTTCCACTCTTGCCGGGAAGCTGTATCAACTCTTCACTTGCGGGCACATAAGTTTTGCTCCAAATGAGAAGCTCTTGTTTGGCAGTGTATAACAACTTATCTTTATCTAAAACAATGAGATCATCTGGCGTAAGAAAACCAAGAGATTTTGCTTCAAACGCAGATGTGGAAACTTTTCCAGTTCCAATATACTCAAAAGCTTTTCGAACTTTTTGAAATGGTCCACCATCGTCTGCTGAAAACCAAATTTTATCTTTAGGGTTATGCTTTCGTTTTGCTTCGGCTGCAAATTGAAGCAAAAGGTTTTTGCACCCGCCTCCAGCTGGAACAACACCAGCTCCCATTTCCACTAAACCCATGTAGGTTTCGGCAAGAGCAACTCTTCTGCCAGCTGCTAAAGCAAATTCACAACCACCACCAAGCGCCAATGCATAGGGGACGCTCATTACCGGCTTTGACGAAAAACGCATGCGTTGCACAATATCTTGAAAACTACGAACAGTTCGTTCTAATTCATCCCAACGTTCTTGCTGCGCAGACATTAAAACTAAAAGTAAGTTTGCGCCGGCTGAAAAATTTCCACCTTGGTTTGCAATGAGAAGCCCCGTTCCTTCAGCTTCAACTCGTGCAAGTGATTTATCAAGCATGCCAATAATATCACCGTCGATAGCATTCATTTTGGTGTGAAATTCACAACAAAAAATGCCGTCACCTAAATCGAGCAAACTTGCACCTGCATTTTTTTCTACTACTGCACCTGCTGAAGTATATTCTCGAAGAGAAATATTTTTTTCACTTTCATTTTCTGGAACATGCGTTTTTGTTTGAGGAAAAAAATGAAATCGTTTGTGTGATTTCCATTCATAAAAAGATTTGCAACCGCTCTGAAGCAGTGATTGTACAAGGGCTGGCGGGCTTTGCTTTTCTGTTGCTAATTTTTCACATACTCGTTCAACCCCAAGAGCATCCCACATTTCAAATGGTCCAAGCTCCCAATTAAATCCCCAACGCATTGCTCTATCCACTTGCACAATATCATCCGCAATTTCTGGAATGCGCGCGGCTGCGTAAAGCAAAACATTTCTAATAGTAGGCCATGCAATTTCTGCAGCTTGATCATCTGCAAACACAACCGTTTGCAAACGTTTAGCAGGATCATCGATGCCAAGCGCTTTTCCCAGCGACGGCGTTTTGAATTTCATCTTGGCGCGATATTCAAGTGTTGCAGGATCAATCACTACAATTTGTTTTGTTGCAGGATCTTTGGTGTAAAATCCTTTTCCCACTTTTTGACCAGTGAGCCCTTTCAAAATCATTTTGTGCAAATATTGCGGAAGGCTTAACGAACGTAAAAATTCATCATCTGAGCAACCCTTAATGACATTTTCAGCTACAAGAGAAAGCGTATCCAAACCAACTACATCGGCCGTACGAAACACTGCGCTTTTTGGACGTGCAGTTGGAATTCCACAAACAGCATCAACCGCTTCAACAGGCCAGTTGTGCTTATCAGCCTGATGCATTACATCAAGAAAATGAAAAACTCCAATACGATTGGCAATAAAATTTGGAGTATCCTTCGCAACAACAACGCCTTTTCCTAAAACATTTTCACCAATCTGCGTAATGGCTTCAACAACTTTTGCATCTGTAGTTTTTCCCGGAACAAGTTCTAATAATTTCAAATAGCGTGGTGGATTGAAAAAGTGGGTAACGAGAAATCTGCGTTTTACATCATCACTGAGTTTTTCTGTGAGTTTTTCAACCGATAAACCTGAAGTGTTCGAAGAAAGGATGGCATCTTTTTTAATCACTTTTTCCAAACGTGCATAAAGAGATTGTTTGATGTCGAGTCGCTCGATGACCACTTCAATAATCCAATCAGCATCTGCAAGTTGTTGGAAATCATCTTCAAGATTTCCAATCTTTATTTTTTTGAGATCTGATGCTCGATAAAGTGGAGATGGTTTTAATGTTGAAAGATTTGCTAACGCTTGAAGTGAAAGTTTATCTCTCCATGCAGAGCTCTGCTCTGTAACACCTTTAGATGCTTCATCTGCGCCTGGTGCCTTGAGAGGTAAAATGTCTAGCAACAAAACTTCTAAACCCGTTCCAGCAGCAAGAGCTGCAATTTGCGCCCCCATCACTCCAGAACCTATAACTGCAATTTTTTTTATGTTCATACAAGAGATCCCTCTTATTGTGCGTTTAGGGAATTTGCAATTCATTGTCATTGCGAAGCGTTTTGTGCTGAAGCAATCTCCTCTATCAATTGACCGAGGGGATCGCCACGTTTCACTCGCGATGACAGCGAATTGTGGATCCCCTAAATTCACAAACGAAGTGCAACACTTTATGGATAAGGTGTTGCCATGGGAACCTACTACAAACAACTATCGTTGGAAGA